>JAJDAS010000395.1 GCA_029261755.1 Nitrospinia bacterium | reverse complement strand
AAAAAGATAAAAAAAATCATCAAAAAGGAGAGGGGGCACCCCTAAAATGATGCATAAGAATATACAAAAAGGGGTCATGGTGTCTTCTATTGACTTAAGCATTGAGTTCGCAAGTGCCGGGAATTCAGTTCGTAATTCGTTCGCCCCTGACTTGTAATCTGTTGGTTCATGTGGCAAATTAACTATAGATGAATTTTGAGATTCTTAATGATGAACGAATCCAAGAAAATTACTCAGAAGTTTGTTGTCTGCACAAACAACTCGGGATATCCCACATCACTCAGAGTTGAATAAAATTTTTCGGGTAATGCCGGACAAAGATGCTGAAGCAGATGGCGATATACGGGTAATCGACGAAAGTGGGGAATATTATTTATATCCTGCCTCGTACTTTGTCCACATAAAGATACCAGCCGCAGTAAAAGCTTCCTTGCTTATGGTTCCGTGATTTTTTAAGGTATCGAAAAGCCATTGTAACTGCAGAGGCTTTGTTTTTGGGATTCATTCCTGCCTCGACCAAACCTCCCGATTTTTGCCTTGCAGACTTTCTTCGCCAAATCTAGCCAAAGATATTCGAAATTATATTTGCCTACTGGAACATACGTAAGAAAGAAAAACTTCATAAACCATTTTCACCTTAGGAAAACAGGAAATACAGGAAAAATCTTACCAGTTTTTCTTGCTTTTCAGGTTTTTTCCTGGTTTCCTGCATTCCTAAGCAAAATTATCATTTTTTAAAGGAAAAAAGAATGAGCTTTTGGTCAAAAAACAAAAAAGAAGGAGACAAAAAAATGGTTACAGAAAATGACGTACTAAAGGCCCTCTCCACCGTAGAGGACCCGGACATGAAAAAGGATATCGTAAGCCTGGGATTCATAAAGGATTTAAAAATCTCCGGCTCCACCGTTTCCTTCGCGGTGGAGCTAACCACCCCCGCTTGCCCCATGAAGAAACAGTTGGAGGATCAATCCAGAAACGCCGTGATGGCTTTGGAGGGAGTGGAAAAGGTGGATATTCGCATGACGGCGAAGGTCCGGGCAGGAGCCGTGCCGGAGAAAAAAAACATCCCCGGTGTGAAGAACATCATCGCCGTAAGCAGCGCCAAGGGCGGCGTTGGCAAATCCACGGTGAGCGTAAATCTGGCATTTACCCTGGCTCGTACCGGCGCAAAGGTGGGGCTTTTGGACACCGACATCTATGGCCCATCCATTCCCATGATGCTTGGAATTAAGACCCAGTTGAAATCGGAAGGAGAAATGATCCTGCCCGCCGAGAAAGACGGCCTGAAGGTGGTCTCCATAGGCTTTATGGTGGATGATAATTCGCCGATGATTTGGCGCGGACCCATGGTGCATGGTGTCATCAAACAGTTTCTGGAGCAGATCAAGTGGGGTGAATTGGACTACCTGGTGATGGACCTTCCACCCGGCACGGGGGATGTCCAATTGACTCTTGCACAGTTGGCGCCTATTACGGGAGCGGTGATTGTTACCACTCCCCAGGATGTGGCGTTGCTGGACGTGAAGAAAGGGGTCACCATGTTTCAAAAAACCAAGATCCCTCTTCTGGGAATTGTGGAGAACATGAGCCATTTTGCTTGTCCACATTGCAATGAAAAAACGGAAATCTTCGGCATGGGCGGAGGCAGGAAGGTTTGCGAAGAGATGGGTGTTAACTTGCTTGGAGAAGTTCCCATATTCCCGGAGGTGAGGGAAAAAGCTGACCAGGGGCGCAACATGGTAATGGACGATCCGGATAGCGAGATGGCCAAAGCCTATCAGGATATCGGCAGCAAGGTGGTTTCCCAGTTGAGTGTGGCGGCCTTGAGCCAGTAGGCGGAGTCAATTTTCAGAACACGGTTACCATAAAGCAAAAAACTTTTTTAACCACGAATTGCACTGATTTCACGAATTATTTTAAAAGCATTTTTAAATGATTCACCAACAAGCAGCCGAAATAATACGAAACGCGGACGCCCTCCTCATCGGAGCCGGGGCCGGGATGGGAGTGGACTCCGGCCTGCCGGACTTCCGGGGAAATGAGGGATTCTGGAAGGCTTACCCCCCTTACGCGAAAAAGGGGCTGGGATTCATGGATATGGCTAACCCGGCCTGGTTCGATGATGATCCTGATTTCGCATGGGGATTTTACGGCCACCGGCTCAATCTCTATCGAAACACCCCACCCCACATCGGTTTTGAGATTCTGAAAAAATGGGGGGAGGGGATGAAGTGGGGATACTTCGTCTTCACCTCCAACGTGGACGGTCAATTCCAAAAGGCGGGATTTCCCCAAGACCGAATTTTTGAATGCCACGGCTCCATCCATCACATGCAATGTCTCGCTGGATGCGGAAACCCCATTTTCGAAGCCAATTCCTGTGAAATAACGGTGGATGAAGAAACCATGCGCGCCCTAAAGCCCCTGCCTTCTTGTCCCAGTTGCGGGTCTCTGGCCAGGCCCAACATCCTCATGTTCGGAGACTGGGGATGGGACTCCCAAAGAGAGGAAATTCAGTCCACGAACTACCGGAAGTGGTTGAACTCGGTCCCAAAAGGAATACTGGTAGTGGTGGAATGCGGCGCCGGAACGGCAGTCCCCACGGTTCGGTATCAATCGGAACAGATCGCCCGCCAATTTGGAGGCAGGGTCCTCCGCATCAATGTCCGCGAACCTCAAATCGCTCCTCCCCATCTCTCCATTCCCCAAGGCGCGGCAGAGACATTGAGCACTATAGACGGAAAGATTTAAGCGTTATACGATAGGCTTCGCCGTCCTTAGTCATTAACTATCCCCCTAATGTATTCGCGTTGACTAACCGTTAACTTATATGGCGCATAAAATCTTTGCGCCAAAAGAGTTAGTGGAAAAATGACCTAATGTCTTGATTTTAAAGCATTTAGGACTATATTAAATGTTGAGAAACGCAAATGTAGTTGTCCCTGTGTGTGCTTTGAAGGGATCAGGGATGGGTCAGAAATAACTTAGTGTTTTTCGCGCTCAGGTTTAGGTCAGTTTTGGGCGATCCAATTGAGCGAAACCGCAGTAATAGCAGCGCTCTTTCGAGGATTTCGTGATTGAGGATCGGTCAAAGATGGCCTGAAAATGAGATGTGAAAATGGTAAGTTATTTCTTACCCGTCCCTTAGGGGGAAATGAAATGCGCTCAATATCAGGGGGGTATTGGGGGTGGAGATGGCTTGCCACAACCATGCTTGTATTATCCATTATTTGGGTTCCGGCCTGCGGCAAAAGTGAAGTAGATGTTGTCCGTGAAAAGACACGAAACTCACTGGTAGGCTTATTTGGGGAGGAAATAGTCCAGGGATGTTTTGACGGTATCAAAGGAAAGGAAGTAAGTTCGGCCATTTGTGCAAAAGTCAAAGAAGAAGGGAAATACTGGTCTACTTTCTGGACAGCTAGTATAAAAAGTCAAGCCTTAGAGTCAGACAAAAAGAAAAACGAAATGGAAAGTGTGCAAGTTGCTTCACTACCTGAAGAAAACCAGGAAGTCCAAGGGCAAGGAGAAGGGAAAGAAGAGGAAGTAGTAAAGGTTAAAAGACAGACTCTCCGCCGACAAAGCCCCAAAAAAATGTTGAAGCGCCTCCAAAAAGAGCAGGAATATGTCGATGAAATTTTAGGCCGCAGAGACCAGGAAAATGTGGAAACGCCACCTACCGTTGAAGAATCCCACCATCCCCAGTATGACCCCGAAAGTTCCAAGAAGTTCCCTCCCATGGTATTACCTGATTTCGAGACCTTGTAGCTGTTTCCTTTTACAAAAATTCGTTTTTTACAATTTAAATAAAAAGAAATTTAACGCAGAGTTCCCAGAGAACGCGGAGAAAGGATAGTAACGAGTAGCAAGTGACGAGTAACAAGAAAAGGCTGATAGAATACTAAGCTGCCACTCGTCACTTATCACTGCTTTTCTCTCTGCGCCTCTGCGTTAATATTTTAGGCCTCAAAAACACAATCAGGCGGCATAAACTTCGAATATCTTTTACTATAGCTTACTCTCCTTAGCTAACTTCCTACCTGGTATTCAAAATACTCCTTTACCATGTCCTATTTTGCCATGTTTGACCCTCCGAAATTGTTAGTGTGCTTTATGCTGAGCGTATAGAGCTTGGTGCGGGACGAGTGGCCTTTAGCGCCTTACCCTTTAAAATATCCTGCGGAGATTTTTATCTTCCCTTCCACAATCAGGGATGTAAAATCGTTAAGCCATGTTACGAACCGATCCGCATGCTCGGATGAGCCGATGGGGTACTGGCGCATCTTCCATCGGTTACCTACCCCATCCTGAAAATAAACCCCTCCGGCGTTGTAGGCGCAGGCCACCTTTGGGGGATCAAAGTTGCTCTTGGATTTTTGGGAAGCGATATAGGCCGTTCCGGCCTGAATGGAATTGTCTGGAACCAGCAGCCATTGCCTGTCGATATCAGGTTTATTCAAAGCGGAGCGAGCCGTGGAGATTAGGGTCTGCATTAGGCCAGGAGACACTTGGTTGGGAGTTGCGTCATCGGAGGTATAATCGGGCTCCTCTCTCACCGCGTCAGGCTTCCCCCGGGTTTCCGTGCAAATGGTGGCGAGGATGAGTTCGGATGGGACCTGGAAATGGGTTGCCCATTTTTCAATGGAGTCGCCGAAGTTGTCCCAAACCCTTCGAGCGGTTTTGGGCTCTCCGGGAGACCTCTCGACACCAGAGCCTTCAATATTGACGCCCTCTTTACCCATGCTCCAGCCTACGCTGCCTTTGTAAGAATGGACGGTGAAAATGCTATGGGGGATTTCTATCAGAGTAGATAGGCTGGAAAGGATATCGCCAGAAGGGGTGTCCATTTCGCCGGTTTCAGGTTTTTCGAAAAGCGCGGACCATGTGTTGGATCCTACCTTTCCGTCCACGGAAAGGCCATTGGCTTTTTGAAATTTTCGTACGGCGGAGTCGGTTTTCTCGCCAAAGTCTCCGTCAACATCATTCGAATAAAAACCTTTTTCTTGCAGTTGTTCCTGAATCTTACTAACTTCATCCCCCTTGGAACCTTTTTGATAAAGCGCCATCTTTCCCTCCTATAAAAAAATGTTGTAGCTATTAAGTTGGTCGACGCATTCTTGTTTATTTCCAAGCGTTAACTTCGTTAACAGCTTTTTCTTTTTTGGAGTGTAGCAACCGTGTTGCTACTCTAAACCAAAAAAGCGCCAAGATCAGTTTGGTGATAAATTCTATGAAACATCTTGGGCTACTCAGATTCATCACCCGCTTTTTCCACTGGGTGGCGGGTTTCGCCAAAAAAAGGAATGGGCGTTCCGCGAGGCGAGACTTTTCTGAAGTCCGCCTTGTAACGGCTTTTCACCATGAACCTTTTGAGTTTCCAATAACAGAAAAAGTAGATGTAGAGTAGTAATAAAAAAATCAAGATGTCGGATATAAAGATGGGGATGGAGGCGTATCGTCCGCTCGACTCGAAGGGGTCTCCCAAAACAAAAAGCAAGTCGGTTAATTGGTAGACGATATAATCCACAATCCAGGTGCCTATGCTGAAGCCACGATAGCCTTCATGGTAAAAG
>JAJDAS010000394.1 GCA_029261755.1 Nitrospinia bacterium | reverse complement strand
CTAATTCCTCATACTTTGGGTAATCCAGCGGATATAGGTTTAATTTTAAAGATAACAAAGAAATATAATTTATGGTTTATAGAGGATAATTGCGATGCCTTAGGATCGAAATACAAAGGAAGATATACCGGAACCTTCGGCGATATGTCTACCTGTAGTTTCTATCCTGCCCACCATATCACTACTGGCGAAGGAGGGGCAATTTTGACCAATAATCCCTTGTTAAAGAGGGTGATTATGTCTTTTCGTGACTGGGGAAGAGATTGTTGGTGTGAGCCGGGACAAGACAATACATGCAAAAAACGTTTTACCCAGAAATTCGGTGATTTGCCGTATGGCTACGACCATAAATATGTATATTCGCATATAGGGTATAACCTTAAAATTACTGATATGCAGGCTGCTATTGGTGTAGCGCAGTTAGAGAAATTACCTGGATTTATTGAAGCAAGAAAGAAGAATTTTAAATATCTTTATGAAGTTTTTAAACAATATGAGAGCTATTTTATTTTGCCGGAGGCAGAAAAATACTCTAAACCAAGCTGGTTTGGTTTCCCGATTTTAGTAAGAGATTCAGCTTCATTTAATAGGGCGGATATCGTTAATTATCTAGAGGATAAAAAAATAGCTACGAGGATGCTCTTTGGCGGGAATTTGATAGAACAGCCAGCGTATAAAAATTTAAAATATAGAATATCAGGAAATTTAACAAATACAGACTTAGTTAAGAAAAATCTTTTCTGGTTGGGAGTTTATCCAGGGCTTAATAATTCGATGTTAGCATATATAAAAAATACATTAGCCAACTTTTTTAAAAAACTAATATGAAATTAAATAATATTGAGCAAACTAAAGAGATAAACATAGGTGAGGAGTTACGTGGAAACGATGGATAAAATGTTGTTTATAGTTCCACCATATATTACATTTGATGATTTTATTAATCCTACTGATAATATGAGAGTGGTAACTAAGAAAAGCGGTAATTATGGAAACGTATATACTGACATGCCATTAGGCTTGGTGTCTTTGAGCGCGTATGTTAAAAAACATGCAGCGGTGGAAATCAGACTTATCGATTTTAATATCCTTTTAAATAAATTGGACAGCTTTGAATTTCGTTCTTTTGCAGAATTATTCCATGACTTTCTTTCTGCGCAAAGATGGGTAGATTATGCTCCAAAGATAATAGGTATTTCCTCATTATTTACACCGTCGTATAGGAGTGTGCTGGATATCGCTCAGTGCTGCCGCGATATATTTCCCAGCTCTATTATCATTGCAGGTGGTGGTGTGCCAACAAATATGTATAAAGAAATATTTAAAGAAAACTCTAACTTTGATGCTCTTTGTTATGGTGAGGGCGAAAAGCCTCTACTTGGTCTTGTAAAAGCTGATGATAAATTATGCTACCTTGAGGAAAATCTTTCGTGGATTACGCCTATAAAAGTTAAAAACGGGAAGTTATTCCAACATGATTTTATTGAAGATCTTGATGAAATACCTTTTTTTGATTACAGTATTTTGGATACAGATGAATACGGATTAAACCCGGGTATAAACGCTTATGCTGCTGTTGATCAGAAAAAACAGAATTTCCATGTAATGACAACCAGAGGTTGTCCTTTCCATTGTTGTTTTTGTTCATCGCATACAGTCCACGGAAGAAAGATGCGCTATCATAGCGTCAACAGAGTAAGAGAAGATTTTATGCGACTTAAAGAGCAATACAAGGCAAAAACAATTGTTTTTCAGGATGACCATTTAATGGCGGATAGAGAAAGAGCCCTTGAAATTTTTAAAATTATAAAGGAATTGGAAATAACTGCTGTTTTCCAAAATGGATTGACTCTGCAAGCTCTTGACATTAAAGTGCTTGAAGCTTTAAAAAGTGCAGGGGTTGATCATCTTGTTTTAGCTGTTGAATCCGGGAGCAATAGAGTTTTAAAGGAAATAATACACAAGCCCTTAAACCTTTCTATAGTAAAACGTGTAGCTGATGATTGCCATAAACTGGAAATATATACGACTGTAAATATATTAATAGGATTTCCTGGCGAAACAAAGTCAGACATTGAAGATTCAAGATCATTTTTAAAAACCATTCAGGCGAACTGGTTTATAATACTTGTCGCCACTCCTCTCGTAGGAAGCGAAATGCTCAAGATAAGTCTCAAAAAGAATTATATTAAAGGTAGTTATATTGACAGCAGTTTTAAAAAAGGGATTGTCGAAACCGAAGATTTTAGCGTTGAAGATATTCACGAAATGGAATATAGCTTAAATCTGGAACTTAATTTTGTAGAAAACAGCGACTTTTCTTTGGGTAATTATAGAATGGCTTTGAAAGGATTTGAAAATGCAATAAGGGCAAAAAATGACCATGCCATTGCATATTACTATGCCTCTAAATGTTATGAAAAACTCGGTAATGTGGAAAAAGCTCACCAATACATAAATACTGCAAAGATGATTGTAGCAGAAAAGCCTTTTTGGCATAAATATGTGAATAAATTTAATATCCCCATATAGGGTAAACTTCAGATAATTATTTAGGATAATAAATATGAAATTAACTATTTTGATAGCATGTTTTAATGAGAAAGCGACCATCCTTAAAGCGATTGAAGAGGCCAAAGAATTAAATATAGATAAAGAAATAATAGTAATTGATAATAATTCAACAGACGGCACAAGGCAGCTATTAGAGGGCTTAAAGGATGATAAATCACTGAAGATAATCCTTCATTCTCAGAATATGGGAGGAGGATATTCAACGCTTGAAGCGATATCTCTCGCTCAAGGGGATTATTTCTATTCTCCAGGGGCCGATTTAGAATATAAGATGGAAGATGTTTATAAAATGATAGATAAGTTGGAAAAAGAAGATTTAGACGCTGTGTTTGGTTCGAGACTTTTAGGAAGGAATGATATTTCAATATATGGATTGATTAAAGAAAGGCCGTATTGGCTAGGCACCATTATTACGACATTTTTAATAAATATATTATTTCGCAAGAATTTAACGGATATAATAGGCACTAGTTTAATCAAGGTAAGTACTTTAAGAGCTCTGAATTGTAAAACTGGTGCTGATTCTTATGTGTTCGAATTAACTAGTAGACTTTGTAAAAATGGGTGTAGAATTGGAGAGGCCCCTGTCTGGTATCAGCCGCGAACTCATGAAGAAGGGAAAACAACCACAGCCATACTTATGATTCCTGCCATAATGCTAATTTTGAAAGTAAAATTCTTTGGATAATTGGGCAACAATTTAGCTGGGGTATGCACCTGACTCAAGCTCTCTATATGTTGTGTTTTCTTCTTTTCCTCTATCGTTTATGCCTAAATTTAACTGTATGTAGGGGGGCACATTCCTTAAGTGCACCCAGTTAAATTAATAAGATATGTGTGGAACCTGCGGCAAAATTAGTTTAAATGGATTTATTGATAAAAAATTCTTGTTCTTCCATTTCGTGATTTCTTTATTTTTCCCATCTCCAGGACATAAGTAGCATTCTCAAATATTTCCTTATCGTGGCTTTGGGCAGCTTCGCTATACACGAAACTGCCATGCCTCATAAGTTGATTCTTAGTATATTTAACGGAGCTTTTAATGAAAAAATATAAGGGATTTGATGTCATTGAAGATTATCCGGAAGATGGATGGCTAAAAGGTTATTTTTATGCAAGAGAGTTAGAGGATTTAGACGCTGATCAAACTCAAAAAAGTGCTTATCGTGATCTTGATTATATAAGACATAAGGACATGACAATATACATGCTGGAGATTAAGCCTGGGGAGAAAATATTAGATGTGGGTTGCGCAGATGGCGCAATGATGGTTTACTGCGGACTAGGTGGGGGAGAGGTTTATGGATATGATTTAGATAGCGACAGTATTAAAAAAGCAAATGAGTATTTACAAAAATACAATATTAAGGGAGAAGCGAGATGTGGTAATGCTACAAATATGGAGTTCTCGGAAAACTATTTTGATAAGGTTGTATCCTCTGATTTTTTTGAACATTTAGATAATAAGGCTAAGGTCGAAATATTAACAGAGATTAAGAGAATTCTAAAACCCGATGGTTTTTTAGTAGTAAAAACGCCTAATATTAAATGGTTAAGGTTGAGTCTGTTTTATAAAAGGATAAGGGCGATATTAAAGTTTAAGAATCCTTTTAGAATAATAATACCAAATACACATGGCGAGTCTCCTGAGCATATTGGACTGACCTCAAGAAGTGAATTTTGCAAGTTGCTTGAGGATAGTGGTTTTTTAAACTATGAATTTAAGTGGAGCCGAAACTCCAAAATAACAAATCTGTTAAACCTATATATGTCAAGTATAATGTTAGAAATCCCAATAATTCGTGATTATATTTCTGAGGATGTTATTGTTAAAGTTCATAAACCTTTCATACAAACCTTTTTTAAATAATGTCTTCAATCTTTGATTTATAGTGGTTAAAATGAATATTTATCTTGCTGATTTAGAATATATCGATCCTAATTCGTACTCACATACTGTTCCTTTAAATGTGGGATATCTCTCTGTATATCTAAAGACAAAATTTCCTGATATCTCTGTAAAGATTTTCAAAAGTCCTATCGAGTTAATGGAAAATATTAAAACTAATCCGCCTCATGTGCTGGCACTAAGCCATTATTTTTGGAATTCCAACCTCAATCTCGCTGTGATAGGCCAAGCAAAAAAAAATAGCCCTAAAATAATTACAGTAATGGGAGGGATAAATTTTCAACAAGATAATAAGGAATGGGTTAGAAAATTTCTTAGTGATAGGCCCTCTTTAGACTTGTACTTGACAGGTGAAGGGGAATCATGTTTCTTACGTTTAGTAGAGTTGCTAAAGTCCCATTCTCTTGAATTTCAAAAAATCCCTTTTTCAGATTGGCCTGCAAATTTTTTTGCATTCGACCATACCAAAGGTGAAGTCCTTAATAATCCGGCAAATATATTGCCCGCATTAGACCTTTCAAAGGTGCCGTCTCCCTATCTTGCCGGTATTTTTGATGTGTTCCTTGACGATCCGCATTATAGCCCGATCATTGAAACTAACCGCGGCTGCCCGTTTACCTGTACGTACTGTTGCTTGGGCGATAAAATATATAATAAAACTAG
>JAJDAS010000393.1 GCA_029261755.1 Nitrospinia bacterium | reverse complement strand
GAGAGTATATAGATTCATATAGAGTAATACCTCTTATTTCTTTTTCATATTTTTTATATGGCGTTTATGTGTTTTTATTTAGTGGGCTTATGATAACGAAAAAGATTAAGAACCAGCCTGTTATAATAGGGATATCGGTTTTGGTAAATGTATTATTAAATATATTGCTGATACCCAGGTTGGGATATATTGGTGCTGCATACTCAACTCTATTTACATACACTGTCGTTGTTATTGGTACATACTTCATTTCCCAAAGGTGCTATCACATTGATTATGAGAGAGTGAGGCTATTTAAAATTACGGCTGTTGGGATTTTGATTTACTACGTAAGTAGTTATAAAATTTGGAATGAAATATATATAACTATATTTTGGAAACTTACCTTATTTGTGTTGTTTTATTCTTTGCTATACCTTTGGAATTTTTTAAATTTAAAAGAGCAGAATAAAATGAGGTATCTATTTCAAAAAGTAGGAATCTGTTTTTAAATTCAAACAAAGAGGTAGGTAAAATGAAAAGCGTACTTTTAGTGTTTCCGATCCCGGATGATGAACAAATGGCAGCTATTTCTCCGCCTCTTTCCATTCTGTATTTAGGTTCTTTCTTAGAGAATGCTGGGATACCTGTTTCTTATATTGATCTACGAATTCATTCCATGGATGACTATTATGCGGAATTAGCAAAAGAACCATTACTGGTAGGCGTTTCTTCTATGAGCGGATATCAGCTAATAGGAGCTATAGAAGTTTTAAAGGCTGCGCGGAAAATAAATCCTGATTTGCCTACCGTTCTTGGAGGAGTTCATGCGTCACTTCTTCCTGAACAAAGCCTCTCAAGTTCTTTAGTTGATTTTATTATAGTAGGGGAGGGTGAGTATACCTTGTTACATCTTGTCGAAGAGCTTACAAGGAAGCATCCTGATTTTATAAAAATATTAGGGCTAGGTTGGAAGAATAATCAGTTGACTAAAGTCATGAACCCGGAACGACCATTTATGGATTTAGCCGAGGCCACTCCTCCTATCACTAATTCGTCAAAACACCTTTTTAAGCATTATCCTTTTGGGAAAATACAAGTTGCTAGAGGTTGCCCGTATCGTTGTGCCTTCTGTTACAATACTAGTTTTAACCGCCGTGTTTATCGTATGAAGCCTCTGGAAATAATTGAGAGAGAGGTTCAAGTCATAAAGAAATTCCTTCCCAATTTAAAACATTTTTCGCTTCTTGCCGATACTATTGCTCTTAAGAAAGAACGCATTGTAGATATAGCAAAGTTGACAGCTAAGTATGGTTTTAAATTTTTTACATCCATCAGGGCGGAATATATTGATGAAAAACTTGTATCAGAAATTGAAGGGCAATGTGATTCAGTATTGATTGGCGTGGAAAGTTGTGTCCCAAGGATAAATAAGCTTATTTTGAAAGACAATAACAGTGAAGACATTAAAAGGGCAGCCCATATTATAGCAGCTTCCAAGTTAAAGACATTCTATTCATTTATGTCCGGTTTCCCTGGGGAGACAAAAAAAGAAACTTTCGCTAATATGGATTTTGCCGACGAATTAAGAAAAATAGATCCAAAGGCAGCAATAAGCCCTTTTTTCCTTTGCACTCCTTTCCCAGGTACCGAACTGTATAAGTTAGCTATAAAAAAAGGTTATAACGAACCAAAGGATTTGGAAGGATGGAGTAGTTTTAGATTCGCTGAAATTAATATGCCTTGGGTAAAGAAAGAAAAAGAGTATTTTACAGATCTTTATGGCATTAGTATGATGATTTATTTAAGCTCAGATACCTATAAATCTAATGAATTTGAAAGCAGTTTGTTCTCATATTTGCAAGAAATTGCTTGGGACAAGTGGAGAAAAAGAAAGTTAGAGTTCAAGGAAGAATGGAAGTTGTTTACTTTGTATAATCGAGAAATAAAACAAGCCAATCTGGAAAATTTAAACCTAAAAGAAAATTTAACGAGCGATTGATTTTTATTAGGTAAGTTGAAATTTAATACAGAACCTTTAAAAAATGCGAATTGAAAAGTATAAAAATGAATATAAACAGATGTGGGACCATTTTGTAAGAAACAGCAAGAATGGTAACTTTCATTTAGAAAGAGGTTTTATTGATCATCATAAAGAAAAATTCGAGGATTACTCATTATTGATATGGGATGATAATGATAAGCTCGTATCTGTTTTTCCAGCCAATAGAGATGATAATAATCTTTACAGTCACGCGGGGCTTACTTACGGGGGGTTCATTCTATGTTATGAAATGAAGATATATAAAATGTTTGATTTATTTAAAGCATGCTTTAGTTATTTGAAAGAAAGAAATATCAAAATGCTTTATTATAAAACAATACCATACATTTATTATAAAGCCCCATCAGAAGAAGACAAATATTTTTTATATCTATGTAATGCCAGACTTGCTAGTAGGAATATACTTTTAGCTATTAATCTGAAAAATAGATTAAAGTATCGAAAGGGGAGAATAGGGGCGATAAAGAAAGCACAAAAGAATCAATTATTTGTAAAAGAGAGCAATGACTTAAAGTCTTACTGGGAAATTTTAATAGAATTATTAGAACTGTACAATTCCAAACCAGTTCATACCCTTGAAGAAATGGAATATTTGAAATCTGAATTTCCTGGTAATATCAAATTATATGGTTGTTATCAAAACACCACATTGTTGGCAGGTGTTTTGGTCTTTGAAAGTGAGATTGTTGTACGGACGCAGTATATAGCTTCAAACGCAACCGGTAAAAATCTTGGGGCAGTTGATTTGATACTAAGTAATTTAATAGAAGAGTATTCTCAAGATAAGAATTATTTTGATTTTGGAGCATCCACTGCTAATAATGGTTACTATATAAATGTTAGTTTAAGTAATCAGAAAGAAGGCTTTGGGGCAATGAGTGTAGTGCATGACCAGTATGAAGTTAACATTAGTGAGTGGAACGTATCTTTAATCGATAGAGCTTTAACAAAGTCAAACATATAGAACAGTAAGCCTTAAATGCTGGAAGAACTTATTGGAGCGAAGATGTCTATACCTGAAATTGATACTAATGTAATTTGTTTAACCATTGATGTAGAATGGGCTAACGATGAAGTGCTATCAGACATTTTAAATTTACTCAATGAGAGGGAACTGCGTGCAACTTTTTTTTGTACTCACAGTGGCATAAATGTCACTGGTCATGAGCGAGCGATTCATCCAAACTTTAAGTGCAATGGAGATGCCATCCAAAAACTAACTCAAAATGCAGGTGACACCTTAAAAGACTTTACTGACATGATGCGTTATGAGTATGTGGTCCAACTTACTAAGGACTTTTGTCCTGAAGCAGTAGGTGTGCGTGCCCACAACTTGTTTTGTGATTCGGCTCTCTTACCTATTTATACCCGGATGGGATTGGAATATGATAGCTCCTATTCATTGCCATTTGCACCCGGCTTAAGTCCAATTTGGAAAGAGTATGACATCTTAGAAATGCCTATTTATTATATGGACTATATTGATTCGATGCATCAAATGTCAGGATTTAGTTTGGAAGGGTTGCGTATGGATCAACCAGGGATGAAGGTATTTGATTTTCATCCTAATATGGTTTTTCTTAATGCATCGACAGAAGCTCAATACTTGGAGAGCAAACCGTTTTATCATGATTATGAGCATTTACTTAGTTTGCGACGTTCAGGCCTTGGAATACGTACATTGTTTATTGAATTACTGGATTACATAAAAAAAGAAAAATTGGCCACAGCCACTCTATCCGAAATTAATGCGGCATACCAAAAAAATAGAAATTGGTAATAATGTTTATATAGGACATAACGCAATGTTGAGGGGATGTTATGAAAATAGAATGGTTATAGGAGATAAAGGTGTAATGCACCTTATGAAAGAAGAGAAGGGATTGAAATGGGAATGAGAAACAAGAGACTATTGGTGACAGGGGCGCTAGGCTTCATCGGAAGAAATCTCATTTCTCATTTGGCTGAGTCACCATACGAAACATGGTTTATCGACAGAAAGCCCCGGCTTCCAGGATTGAGAGAAAATTACATCGAAATGGACATCACTAATCCTGTGCATTTCGAGGAGGCGTTAAATATAATGCCGGATGAGTACGATGCCTGTATCCATCTCGCCGCGCAAACAGACATCCCTTATTCTGTGAAATATCCTGACATGGACAGGAAACTGAATGTACAGCCGATCGTTGATATTATGCATTATTTCAGGATAAAAAGATTCGTATATGTGTCTACTGGCTCGGTATACCAAGGGCAGACAGGCCAGGCGCAGTGTGATATTCCGCTTGATCCGGCATTACCCTACGCGGTCTCTAAATATACAGCTGAGCTAGCCTTGAAAGAGATGCAGGAGAAGAATAATAACCCGATGGAGTATGTGATACTTCGCCTTTTTAATCCATATGGACCTTTTGGCGTTCCAAAGAGATTTATCCACCGGGTTGTGAAGACATTCGGAATAGAAAAGAGTAACCGTTTCGATATATCTGGGTCAGGGAAGGCATTGGTAGACCCTATATATGTTGACGATGTGTGCGCATCTCTTATCAGGTCTATTGATTCGAAATGCGAAAACAAAATCATGGATATATGTTCCGGTAACCCCGTTACTCTTACTGAGTTTGTTAAGACCGTCGCGTCTTTTTTCGAGATAAAGCCGGAAATAGAGTATAGCGGCGATTCAAATGAAGAGATCACGTTTTACGGATCTCCGGATTTGGCTAGAGAGCTTTTGGGGTTCTCACCGTCCGTACCCTTACGGGACGGCATAATGAAATATCGGGATTTCCTGCTGAAATCAAAAGAGGAACCGATATATGCTTAAGCAGCTTCTTTTATTTCCTTTTGGAGGAAATGCGAAAGAGACGCTTCTTTCGGTTCTGGCGATAAACAATATGAAGAAGGAATGGGAGCTGACTGGTTTTATCGATGATAACAGGTCCCTCTGGGGTAAAGAGTGCTGCGGCATTAAGGTGCTCGGCGGAAGGGAACTCTTCTCCAAGTATCCTGATGCCAAGATAATAGCGGCACACGGCAATCCGGAAACCTTCATGAAACGAAGGAGAATCATAGACTCCCTTGGGCTGGATGACTCAAGATACGCTACGATAGCCCACCCGTCAGTCACGATTGCACCGGATGTCGTGTTAGGTCATAACGTAAGCCTGATGGCCAATTGTTTCGTCAGTTGCGGGGTAAGGATAGGCAACCATTGCGTATTTCTTCCTAATACGGTTATCGCTCATGATAGCATGGTGGGGGACTATTGCCTCGTCGGATCGAATGTGACTATTTCCGGAGACGTGAAGGTAGGCTCCGGTTGTTATATAGGTTCAGGCACGAGGGTGCGAAATAAGATCTCTATAGGCGCCGGGTCGCTTGTAGGGCTGGGTTCCAACGTAGTATCGGATATACCTGAAGGAGTCGTTGCGGTGGGCAATCCAGCGCGTATCTTGAGGAAAGTGCCTTGTCAAGAGCAAAACAATCCTGTTCGGAAAATATAAACAAATCCTAGCTTGTGGAGGAACCGAAATGTTAAACATTAGCACCAATAAAGCCCCTAAATCACTCTTGGTTATGATCTTATTCGCTATTTTAATTCAAGGATGGTTTGTTAATACTATAAATTTCATTGGGCCTCAAGATGCAGGTTATTTAAATATTGCCAGGTCAATGTTTACATCTGACGTAATTACGGCGGCTGAAAAAGAATTAACTATAGATTATGTCGATCATTCACCTTTTTATGTTGCTGTCTCTGGTTTTGTATACTTTTTAACCGGCGATATAGATGGTGTTCTTAAAATATGTTATTTACTCTTTTCCGTTATTTTGCTGGTTTCTGTCTTTCTAATTTCTTTGAGATTGTATGATAGAGAAACCGCAATCATTAGTTCATTCCTCGTGCTTTTGCTACCGGCGTTATCAGTAACCATTTATTACGCAATGAGGCACGTTATATTTATATCTTTGCTTTACCTTAGCCTGTATTTTCTTTTAAAAGCATATTTAGATAAAAGATTAAGATATTATAGTTTAGGTGGTCTTGCCCTTGGATTAGGGTACATGACAAGAGGTGAAGGTTTAGTGATCTTTATTGCGGTTTTAACTGTTTTCATTTTAACATCGATTTTTGAGGAGAGAAGATTTAATAAAGATGTTTTTAAAAGAATTATTATATTTGCGTCCTGTTTTATTTTATTCTATGTAACACAATTATTACTCATTTATAATTCAACGGGTGACTGGGGAATGGGTGGCCGCAAGGATTATCAATACGCCCAATTTATATTTGGCCAGGCAGCAATTGTAGGCATTCAAGATGCAAGTGGTTCAGGTACATATGAATATGGACATAAACTTTATGGAACTGGTGAAGAAAATAATTTCAGTATTTTTAATGCAATTAAAAGAAATCCTTCAGCATATATGGAGCGGCTGATTGGAAATTATAGAAATTTATTATATGAATTCCCATCCCCACCAGTCTTACCGTTTATTTTATTGCCCTTTCTTGGGATTGCGCTTATAGAATTATTGAAAAATCATGAGTCGGTGAAGGCGCATATTCTATTATTTGCAATTGTAATTGCAATGCTGTCACTGCTGATATTCATTTTTAACGTTCAGACACGACACCTAACTCCCATTGTCCCAATCATGATTATCTGGTCTGCTTACGGTATTAAGAAAACACAAGATACATTAAGAGGAAAGGGCTTAACAAAATTGGCTTATTTGCCGTCAATACTCATCATATTATCACTATCTATGATGTTTTTTACTTACACAAAATCCATTGCTGCAGCTATACCAAGGGAAACCAAAGCTATCGGTGAATGGATTCAATCCAACTCATCTGCTTCAGATTTGGTAATAGTTCCCAAAAAATGGTTTGACGAAAGGATTTACCTCCAATACTACTCAAAAAGAAAAGTCAGGCAACATCCTACCGTGAATGAAGGGTCAATCTTAATGTTAAGGCAGGGGCAGGGAGCGGAACTCCCGGCTCACAAGGTTGATTACAAAGGTTTTGAACATGAAGATGCCATTATAGATTCGTATATAAAAGATTTAATTCCTGCTAGACTATATGCATTTAAGGTGAAGGATCACCAAGTAGTGGTTTATGAAATGCAATAGTCAATTAAAAACAGTAAAAGGCTATATAT
>JAJDAS010000392.1 GCA_029261755.1 Nitrospinia bacterium | reverse complement strand
CATAGACGATTTTTTCGCAGAACGTCAAAAAGATATGGGGGTTTTGAAGGAAACCGTCAATACCCTCAGGCAGGAAGCCACCAATAAATTAACCGCAGTGAGGGAGATAAAAAAAGCCCAGTTGACCGATTATTTTAATACCATGAAGGCCCAGCTTCACCTGTTAAAAGACGACCCTTATGTTCAAACCGCATTAGTTCAATTCGATAAAGCCTTTAAGCTAGGCGGCAACTCATATAAAACTGCGGACTGGAATTCCCTTGCCGATAAATACGATCCCAGGATGAAGGATATTCAAATCGACAACTCCTGGCACGACATATTACTTATAAACCGTCATGGAGATATTGTTTACACCGTGAAGCGTGAGTCCGACCTCGGCGCGAGAATACCCGGAAATGCACTCATGGATTCTCCCCTCGGCAAGGCATTTCAAAAGGTCCGGAAGATGGAAGATGGTGAGCAAGCGGTTAGCGATTTTGCCCCCTATGATCCCTCCGGGGGAGTACCCGCCGGTTTTCTGATGGCATGGATGAAGGACCAAAAAGGAGCACATATAGGGTATATAGCTTTTCAGATACCGACAAATCAAATAAACCATATTATGAAAGAGCGGACGGGCCTCGGGGAAACAGGGGAGACCATCCTTGTTGGCCCAGATTATTTGATGCGTTCCGACTCCTTTCTGGAGCCGGTCCATCATTCTTTAGCAGGGTCCTTTCGGAATCCGGGAAAAGGGAAAGTGGACACAGCCGCCACCAGGGCGGTGTTTGAGCGGGGTGAAACCGGAGTGGAATACGTTATTGATTACAGGGGAATACCGGTAATAGTAGCCTATACCCCGGTGGATATCGGTGGGACTACCTGGTCTCTCAACGTTAAAAAAGACGTGGTGGAGGCCTTTGCCCCACAAGTGGAAGGGGAGGAAAAAGACTTCTTTACCCAATACAAGGAGAAGTATGGTTTTTACGACCTGCTCTTGCTCCAGCCGAACGGCTACTGTTTTTATTCAGTCAAGCATGAGGCGGATTATCGGACAAACCTGCGCACCGGAGTATACAGCGGTTCCAATCTGGGAAGGCTTATCAAGGAAGTGTTGCAGACCAGGCGATACGGCATAGCGGATTTTGAATCCTATGCCCCCAGCAATGGAGAGCAGGCGGCCTTTATCGCACAGCCTATTATCCACAAAGATGAGGTCGAACTTGTTTTGGCCCTACAACTCCCGCTGGATGCCATTAATAAAATTATGACCCAGCGAGCCGGCCTTGGTAAAACAGAAGAGGCATACCTGGTAGGAGAACTGAATGGAAGGACTAGTTATCGTAATGACCGTTTTGTAAAGAAGGGGAAAGTCGGTGAGGAGAAAAAGGGGGAAGGTATTTCCGAGGCTTTTAAAGGCATAAAAGGGTCAAGTACTAAAATCGGCAGCACGGGGAAGAGTGAGCTGGTTTCTTACTCGCCTCTCAATATCAACGGCTTGCGATGGGTAATTGTTGCCACCATTGCCACGGAGGAAGCGCTTTCCCCGGTAACGAACCTGAGAAAAATTATGTTTCTTGTGGTGTTGATCGGCATTGGGGCCATTGTGATCACCAGTTTATTCATAGCCAGAGGAATCACCCGCCCCATCCTGGAGGGGGTGGAAGTGGCCAATGCCTTGGCGAAGGGAGACGCCTCCAAAAGGGTGCGGGTGAGCCGCAAAGATGAGATTGGAGAACTGGGCCGTTCTCTCAACCGGGTGGCCTCCGTTCTGAATGACATTACCGAACAGGCCAATACCATAGCCGGAGGCGATTATTCCGTTAGAATTACTCCCAGGTCCCATGAGGATAAGCTAGCTTCTTCTCTCATTCAAATGGCAGGTTCTCTCCGCGAAACCAGGTCGGAAAGCGAGAAGCAAAATTGGTTTAAAACCGGCCAGAACGCACTGAACCAGGAAATGCGCGGGGATCCGGATGTCTCCACTCTCGCCCGCAAAGTTATCAACTGGCTTGCAAAATTTCTCGGTGTCCAGGTTGGCGCCCTGTATCTGGTAGATGAAACCGGCGAAACCCTGAAATTTACAGCCGGCTACGCCTTTACCAAACGGGAAGACCTCAGTGAGACCATAAAAATCGGAAAAGGTTTGCTGGGACAGGCGGCTTATGAAAAGGAACTCATATCCATCACGAATATCCCGGAGGATTATATCCGCGTCAGTTCGGCCCTTGGCGACGCCATCCCCCGTAATCTGGTGGCAGTGCCCCTGGCGCTGGAAGAAGAGTTGATAGGGGTGGTGGAGCTTGGCTCCTTTGAGGAGTTATCCGATACGAAACTTGACTTTTTAAAGACCGTTATGGAAAACATCGCCATAGCGTTTCAAGCCGCCCGGTCCCAGGCCAAGGTGAAAGAACTCCTGGGAACAACCCAGGTCCAGGCGGAAGATCTCCAGAGTCAGCAAGAGGAGTTGAAGGCGGCCAATGAAGAGTTGGAAGAACAAACCGGCGCACTGAAGGTCTCGGAAGAGGAACTGAAATCCCAACGGGAAGAACTCCAGGCCACTAACGAAGAACTGGAAGAGAGGACGGAATCCCTGGAACGACAGAAGGCGGAAGTCCAGAAAAAGAACGTGGAACTGGAGAAAATCAGAAGGGAGCTTGAAATCAAGGCCGATGAGCTGGCCATTGCCAGCAAATACAAATCCGAATTTCTCGCGAATATGTCCCACGAGCTACGGACGCCTTTGAACAGCATGCTCCTCCTATCCCGGAGCTTGACCGATAACGAAGAGGGGAATCTGACGGAGAATCAGGTCGAATCGGCAAGTGTGGTTTACCAGAGCGGAAACGATCTCCTTTCTCTCATCAATGAGATTCTTGATCTCTCTAAAATTGAAGCTGGACGGATGGATATCACGGTCGAAGAGGTAATGTTGCCCGACCTGGCGGCAAGCGTAAAGGCCAATTTCCGGCACATGGCCGAGGATGAAGGACTGGAGCTGAACATCAAAGTGGATGAAAACCTCCCTACCTCTATTGTTACGGACAGAAAACGTCTGGAACAAATTCTCAAAAACCTGATTTCAAACGCCATAAAGTTTACAGAGGAAGGTGGCGTGACTGTGGATTTCGGGAGGCCGACCAGCGACGCAAGCCTCTTCCGGAGCAAATTGGACCCCGAAAAGGCCATGGCCATTGCAATAACGGATACGGGAGTGGGGATTCCTTCCGACAAGCTGAAAGTGATCTTCGAGGCCTTCCAGCAAGCCGAAAGCGGGACAGCAAGAAAATACGGCGGAACGGGACTGGGGCTCTCCATCTCCAGAGAAATGTCTAGGTTGCTGGGCGGAGAAATCCAGCTAAAAAGCCAAAAGGGCAAGGGGTCGGTCTTTACTCTATACATCCCCCTGGAATTGAAAACCGAAACCACCGTGGCAACAGAGACCTGGGAATCGTCCGATGCTCCGCGCCGGGCGGAAAGCGCTCCGCATTCCACGCTCCAATCTCCGCGCTCCCGGACGGAATCCATACCCGACGATAGGGACAATCTGAAGGAAGAGGATAAAACCATCCTGGTGATTGAGGATGACCAGAAATTCGCAAAAATCCTGTTGGATCAGTGTCATAAAAAGGGGTTCAAATGCCTGGCTTCGCTTTCCGGGGAAGAGGGTTTGGAAATAGCGGAGAAGTTTCTCCCGGATGCCATCATCCTGGATATCAAGCTTCCCGGCATGGACGGGTGGAGCGTGCTGGACACCTTGAAAAACAATCAGAAAACCCGCCACATTCCCGTGCATATCATGTCGGTAGAGGAGACAACCATTGACGCTTTCAGGAAAGGCGCCATGGGTTGCCTGGCGAAACCGGTGAAAAAAGAGGAGTTGGAAGAAGCTTTTCTTAAGCTTCAACATATGATTGAAAAAGACATCAAGGACCTGCTGGTGGTGGAAGACGACGAAAACATGAGGAAAGGCATTGAGAAACTGATAGGGGACGGGGATGTAAGGGTCACACAAGCGTCAAAGGGCCGGGAAGCCATTCAGGCACTGAAAAATGGCACATTTGACTGCATGGTGCTGGATTTAGGCCTCCAGGACATGACGGGTTTTCAATTGCTCAACAAGCTGGAAAAAGAGAAAGATGTTGTAATTCCACCTGTTGTCATTTATACAGGCAAGGAACTCACCAG
Source organism: Nitrospinia bacterium (assembly GCA_029261755.1). Taxonomy (GTDB): domain Bacteria; phylum Nitrospinota; class Nitrospinia; order JACRGO01; family JACRGO01; genus JACRGO01. Next base: position 8,579 of record JAJDAS010000392.1, on the reverse strand, counting down.
GGAAGAAATCCAGGAATTGCGAAAGTATTCGGATTCCATCATTGTAAAGGGCGTGAAATCCGAAGAGCGTTTGCTGGATGAAACCGCGCTTTTTTTGCACAGGGTGGTCAGCAAGCTTCCTCAAAAAAAGCGTCGGATGATCACCAGCCTCCATGAAAAGGACAAGATGTTCAAAGGCAAGAAGGTCCTTGTGGTGGATGATGACATGAGAAATGCCTTCGCCCTTTCCAATATTTTGAAAGAGAAAGGGATGAATGTGTTGAAAGCGGAAGACGGACGTAAGGCATTGGAGGTACTGGAGAAAGAACCGGATATGGACGTGGTTTTGATGGATATCATGATGCCGGTAATGGATGGCTACGAAACCATTAAGAAAATCAGAGAACAGGAGAAGTTTTGGAAGCTGCCTGTCATCGCCCTTACCGCCAAGGCCATGAAAGAAGACAGGGAAAAATGCATCGCCTCAGGTGCAAGTGATTACCTGCCTAAACCGGTGGATGTGGGGCGTTTGTTGTCCATAATGAGGGTATGGCTATATCAGTAGAAAAATGGAAAAAGCCAAAGTTGAAGAAATAGAGGTAGGCCTATTACTGGAAGCCATATTCCGGCGGTACGGATACGATTTCCGGAATTATGCCAAAGCATCCATCAAAAGAAGGATCAAGCAATTTGTATCTAAATCCGACTGTAATACGGTTTCGGAGTTGATTCCAAAACTGTTATACGATGAATCCTTTTTTGGTTCATTGGCCTATGATTTTTCCATTACGGTCACGGAGATGTTCCGGGATCCTACCTTTTACAAAGCTCTCAGAGAAAAAGTCATTCCCTTTCTGAAGACCTACCCTTTTATTAAGATCTGGCACGCGGGTTGTGCTACGGGTGAGGAAGCTTACTCCCTGGCCATCCTGTTAAAAGAGGAAGGATTTTATGACAGGGCAACTATCTTTGCTACCGATTTTAACGATTTCGCCTTAAGAACGGCTGAGGAAGGGATATACCCTATTGAGCAGATAAAACAGTATACATCCAATTACCAGAAGGCTGGAGGCAACCGTTCTTTTTCCGAGTACTACCATGCCCAATATGAGTCTGCAATCATGGACAACTCGTTGAAAAAAAATATTACCTTCGCCAACCACAATCTGGTTACGGATAGCGTTTTTGGTGAGATGCATTTGGTTCTATGCCGAAACGTGCTTATTTATTTCGATAGAACGCTCCAGGGGCGAGTATTGAAACTGTTCAGCGATAGTCTTGTATATGATGGATTCCTCTGTCTCGGCGGAAAGGAAAGTCTTCGGTTTTCCGATGTTTGTGAGAAATTCAAGGAAATTGATAAAAAGGGGAAGGTATTTCAGAAAAAGGGGTGACGATGGTTCACGTGGGGCGCTAAGCGCTGGGCATTAAGCGTAAGGCGTTTAGCCAAAGCGGGAAAGAACAGCAACTTTTTAACCACTAATCTTCACTAATCCCCACTAATTTTTAAAAGATTTTATTAGTGATTATTAGTGTCAATTAGTGGTTTAGCTTCTCCGGGTTTTAAGTTTTTATTTAAAATGCCTGGTTGTTACTCTTCGTCTTGACTTGCTCCATCAAAAGCCACCGGTTTGGCCAGATCCAGATCCGGTGTGGTGGCATCCTCCGAGGAAGTTTCTTTCTCGCTACCCCCCGCACCCGCGCTTCCATGATCAGCTCCATTTTCAGCGGTCTCATATTTCCGGAAGGACTTTTTTTCTTTTTTCTTCGGCCGCTTGGATTGGTCGGACTCACATAGTGGGCAAATGGCCTGTGGTTTCCCCATGTCGTAAAACTTTGCATTGCAGTTGTAGCAAACAAACTTGTTTCCGTAGTCTTTCCTCATCAAAAGCTCCTTTAAAAAATAAAATATTGTAATAAAGTTTTGCTGATCAATAGTGTGATGCTTTTTACCCAAACATTCATTATAACCTTTTTATACCCAGCTCATCCATTTTTCGCTTCAGTGTGTTGCGGTTGATGCCCAGCCACTCGGCTACTTTTACCTGGTTCCATTCACATTTGACGAGCATGGCCTTGATAATTTTCTCTTCGGTTTGCTTGATGGCGATTTGAAAGAGTGAGCCTCTATTATTGCCATTGGACAAAAGTTTATCAAGCTGGCTATCGGGAAGAAAAGCAGCGCTTTCAGCCGAACTCCCTGTATTCAGGCCTGGTGAACTCCTTAGAAAATCGGGCAGGTGTTCCGGGAATATGGTGTCGTGGGTAGATAAAACCAAGCTCCGTTTGATAATGTTTTCCAATTGCCGGACATTGCCCGGCCATTCGGAATTGACCAGTAAATTAAGCGCATCCCGAGCAATGCACTTCGCGCTACTTTCCACCTCCCGTGCGAATCTCGTGATGAAATGTTCCACCAGAAGCGGGATATCTTCCCTTCGTTCTCTAAGAGGAGGCATATCGATGGCAATAACGTTGAGCCGGTGGTAAAGGTCTTCGCGAAACTGTTTTGCCTGGATCGCCGTTTCCAGATTTTGGTTGGTAGCGGCCAGGATTCTGATGTCCGCCTTCAAGGGTTCCCTGCCACCCACGCGGTGATACTCTTTTTCCTGCAAAACGCGCAGGATCTTTGCCTGCAAGCCGATATCCATGTCCCCGATTTCATCCAGGAAAAGAGTTCCCTTTTCCGCCAACTCCAGCTTGCCCTTTCTGGATTCCAAAGCGCCGGTGAATGCGCCTTTTTCATGGCCGAAAAGCTCGCTTTCCAACAGGTCCTTCGGAATCGCCGCACAATTCACCGCCACAAAGGGGGAGACCACCCTGGGAGAATGGTAATGCAACGCCCTGGCCACCAGTTCTTTGCCGGTTCCACTTTCTCCGCAAACCAATACCGTTAAGTCGGAGGCAGCAGCCTTTCCGATGATTTTAAAAACTTCCTGGATCTTTTTGCTTTTCCCGACAATCTCTCCAACTTCAAAACGTTCCTTCAACTCTTCTTCATACTTGTGTACTTTCTTACGGAGCCTGGCCTCTTTTTGCACCCTCTCCACCAGGAAAAAGATATCATCCAGATCGATGGGCTTGGGAAGGTAGTCGTACGCGCCTCTCCGCATGGCTTCCACCGTATTCCGCATGGTATTTTCAGCGGTCATCATGACGACTATCAGGTTTGGATCGGCTTCCTTCAGTTTTAGCAGGATATCCAGGCCGGAGGATTCCGGCATTACAATATCCAAAAAAACTATGAGGTAGTTGTTTTTGGATACCATCTCCAGGGCGTCTTTTCCATCTTCCACCAGGTCGGACAAATATCCCTTAGTTTCCAAGGCTTTTTGGAAAACCATGCGGAGGGTTTCATCATCTTCCACAACTAATATTTTTTCTTTTAATTCATTCATATCATACTGGAAATAGAGGCCCCGTTGGGGGAACATAAAAACAGGTTTTCATCTCATCATTTGTAGCATTTCTTGAACAGAAGGTAAACCCGGCTCCTTTTTTATAAAGATAAAACGCTCTTAAAAATAGAGTCGTTTCCAGACCGTGCCACCAACTAACTTTGCAACAACTCCTCGAACTTCTCCACAATCTGCCTTATTGATTCTCGAACCCCTTCCGCCTTGGGCTTGTCGATGTCCCCTCCTTGGAATTTTTGGTATATCTCCTTGGCTTCTTTTTCCATGGCGGCGCATATGCGCTCCACCTTGGGATCATGGAATGGGTAATCGATGAAGTAGGGGACATCTCCCCCCACGGCTAACTCTTTCGCAATCTTTTTGTAAACAGGCGCTCCGGCATAAATGAACGCCTTATGGGAGAGGAGTTGCGCGGCGTTGGTGGCGCAGTTGAGCAGGCCGTTCCTTTGGAGAAAGGATAGATTTTCCCTCAGCTCCGGTATCGTCACCTCCGGATCAAACATGATGAAACCCGTGGAAAGTTTGATACCCTTTTTTTGGATCAAGGCAATGGCCTTTTCATTTTGTCCCACGGGGAGTTTCTTGTTGAAACGGTCCAGGACCGATTGCGAGCCGGACTCTACCCCCAGAAAGACTTCTCTCAGTCCCACCTCCCATAGAGGATCCATCGTATCCCTGGATACGGAATCGGATCTGCATTCCAGTCCGAAGGTAAATTGCAGGCTCCGCTTTCGGATTCCTTTGCTCAATTCCTCAGCGTAAGCAATGGCACGGTTTCCCGGAGGAAAGAAACAGGGGTCCACGAAATAGAGTTTTTGAAACCCTTCCCTAAGTCGTTGCTCTATTTCATCCAAAAGGTCCGACACCTTTCTATTGCCATAGCCTGGAAAAAATCTCCCCGCGTAACAGAAGGTACAGTTGCCCCAGCACCCCCTGGACCCCAAGATGGGGGCACACTCTCCCTTCTTGACTAAAGGGAAAATACCGTCACCTCCATTTCCACTGCGGTAAGGGTCACCCCCTACGATGGAATCCACAAAGGGGTAAGAGGCTTCCAGCTCTCTTTTAAAGAAGGTGGGAAAGTATCCGAATAGGGAAAGTTTGGCCCCCGAGGAAGAGCGAATTCTCTTCAGGCTCTCCAAAAGCTTGCCGGTATTTTCCCATTGATAGAGGAGGTTGCCGTGGATCTCCTGCGGCTCAAGTTTCAGGAGACGCTCCTCAAAAGATGACAGATCCGTTTCCCTGGAGGCGTCCACATAGACCACATCCAACCCCTGATTTTTCAAACGTGAAAAGGCATATCCCGTGAGGAGGGAAGAAGCCAGTGGGGCATTGGAAACCACATTGAAATATTTTTCAGGGCGAATTTCCGGGAGGTCCACAACGACCACGCGAGGGGGGGGAGTGGGTTGGGTGTTTTTCATGATTTATTTCAATGTCCAATGATCACGCAAAAAAATAAAAACCTTTTTAACCACGAATTTCACTAATAACACTAATTTTTATTTTTTTAATTCGTGACATTTGTGAAATCCGTGGTTCTATGGCTTTGGAGGCTGGTCTTCTTTGTCATTCCCGTCATCCATTGCCTGGAACGCCGTGTAAATACTTAGGAATCCGGCGGCCATTCCAAGAATCAATCCCAGCAACATCAACCAAGGTTCCGTCCCCAAATACTGATCGACGAGATGCCCACCGTAGCTGCCGATGCAGACGGATACCGCCATCTCTACACCCACCTTGGAGGCAAATCCCAGTCCCGAACTGTAATTATTACGATTAGAGCCCATACGAACCTTTGGAATGAAAATCAAAAAAAGGAATGTTGGAAAGAGCAAAGTCGGAATGATGGAATGCTGGAATATTGGAAAGTAGAGAGTTAGTGGTGGAGAATCCATCACTCCAGTACTCCATCACTCCACCATTCCAACACCTACTGGGAGTTCCCCCCTTTCACCGCGCCGGCCTTTTGCGCCTTTCCCACACCTTGCTCCTCGTACACTCCCTTCAGACGCTGCCCGGACTTCATCAGTCCGCTTTCGATGGGTCTCTTTTCAATGGGAGTGTCCAGCAGAGCCAGTAGGTGGCCGTTGTGCTTACCGACCATGTTAACCAAATCTTCCCGACGAAAATCCGCTTCCCAGTTCCCCACCAGGGCATTCCAAACCTGGACCACGGCTACTTCTTGGTGTTTGGTGAGCCCTAATATCTCTTTCTTTGGATTTCGGCTCTGGTGCTGGCTCATGAGCCTTTCCATATGGGTCATCACCACCACAAAGGGAGGCCCACACCGTCGACAGTATTTGGCGATCCTTTCCAGTTGGTGGCACTGGGAGCAGCGTATTTCTGCCAGCTTTTTAGCCTCAAGAGGCGTATATTCCATGTACCCCTTGGCCTTGGCTTCCTCTTTGATCCGGTTGCTTACGGGATTGGAGGTGGTGGCTGTGATAACCAAGATAATAAGAAGTCCCATGACAGAATAGAGAAAAGCTTTCATAGGTCAAAACCTCGATTTAAAGGGAGAACAAGAAAAAGTCTTGGCATGAATACAGGAAAGGAACCAGCTGAAATAAAACCAAATCACGCAAGAAAAAAGGTGTAATCGGCTCTATATAGGACCTTGAACTTCATTCTATTCGTCAAACAGGGGATTTGTCAACCAAGCTGCGCTGCAAAAAAATGCACTCAAGATACCAGCAAATCCCTCTTTTTCTTGACTTTATCAGGCCGTGAATTTAGACTTTAAGTACTTATTCTTAGGAGAAAAACATATGAGCCAGATAGTTGAGATCACAGCAAGAGAGATTATCGATTCGCGGGGAAATCCCACCGTGGAAGTTGAAGCAGTCGTGGAAGACGGAACCATGGGAAGGGCTTGCGTTCCTTCCGGCGCCTCCACCGGTACCAGAGAAGCCCTGGAATTGCGGGATGGCGATAAAGACCGTTTCCTGGGAAAAGGAGTTTTGAAAGCGGTGGACTCCATAAACAAAACCCTCGCTGAGGCGCTTATCGGTTATGACATCACAGAACAGGTGGCTATTGACAAGTTGATGATCGAACTGGATGGGACGGAAAACAAATCCAAATTCGGCGCCAACGCCATCCTTGGGGTATCCCTTGCCGTAGCCAGAGCGGCATCTTTCGTAACCGGGCTTCCCCTGCATCAATACCTGGGTGGACCCAACTCCAAGGTCCTTCCGGTTCCCATGATGAATATCCTCAACGGAGGCTCCCATGCCGATAACAACGTTGATATCCAGGAGTTCATGGTGGCTCCCACTGGAGCCAAGAGTGTACGGGAAGCCATCCGAATGGGCGCGGAAATTTTCCACAATCTGAAAAAAGTTCTCTCCAAAAATAATTACAATACTGCCGTGGGCGATGAAGGGGGATTTGCCCCCAACCTGAAGTCCAATACCGAGGCAATAGAACTCATCCTCCAGGGAATTGAAATGGCGGGCTACCGGCCCGGAGAAGATGTGCACCTTGCCATGGACCCCGCAGCCAGCGAGTTTTATAAAGACGGTATCTATCATATGAACGCCGAGGCCAAACCCCAAAAGAGTTCTGAAGAGATGATCGATTTTTACGCGGAACTGATTTCCAAATTCCCCATATTCTCCATTGAAGACGGGCTAGCGGAAAGCGACTGGGACGGCTGGAAGAAGATGACCAAAAGATTAGGAGACAAAATCCAGATCGTTGGTGACGACATCTTCGTCACCAACACGAAAATCATTGAGAGGGGAATTCGGGAGAAGGCGGCCAATTCCGTTTTGATTAAACTCAACCAGATCGGCAGCATGACCGAAACCCTGGACGCCATCGAAATGACCAAAAACGCGGGCTTTACCGCAGTGGTTTCCCATCGCTCCGGCGAAACGGAGGACACCACCATCGCCGATCTCGCCGTGGCTTGCAACACCGGCCAAATCAAGACAGGATCTCTCAGCCGGACGGACCGCGTGGCCAAATACAATCAGCTCATTCGGATTGAGGAAGAGTTGGACGATTGTGCCATTTATGCCGGGAAGGCAGTCCTGAGGGGGTAGGAACTAAATTATTTTAGATTTTGTGATTTTAGATTTGTGGTAGGGGTTTTTGAAAACTTTCTTATTGCGAGTGACGAATTCCCGGAATGGCTGAGTCAGTATCATGAATAAAAAACAACTCAGAAAACTGGTGGCGAAAAAGGTAGTTGACCCGAATATCGAGGGGCCGGGCTGGGCTTCCAGCAAGCGATTCAAGACTCTGCTCTTGATGAGCGTAGGGGTCCTGACCTTGCTGGTCATCGTTGGAATCTTCAACAAGGTTGGTTTTCTGGAAGTTTTGGAGTCGGAAAAAGAGTTGATGGCCCTAAAGACCAATATCGCCAGGCTGGAGGTGGAAAACGAGGAACTCATTCAGGAAATCGACGCTCTCAAAAACAATCCCAGGTACATGGAAAGGATCGCCAGGGAAGACCTGGGACTAGCCAGGCCCGGGGAAGTAACTTTTGTTTTTCCGGATTCTTGATTCCACGTTCTTAAAATTTTAAAAGTCCTACCTCTCTCCCCAATCACCCCTTCTTGAATCCACTTTTCTTTCCAGTAGCGATCCTTTCACTTCTTGGAAGCGAAAATGCTGGTCACCATCTGTTTCACAACCCCCAGGTTCACCGGTTTGACAAGGTATTCGAACGCCCCCATGGATTTTAGTTCCAAATAAGAATCGATTTCGTCATGGGCAGTAAGAATAATTACAGTAATATCCGGGTTCAGTTTTTGCAATTCGGCAAACAGTTCCACTCCACCCATATTCGGCATCATGAGATCGATGAAGGCCAGGTCACACGGCGACTTCTTGTATTTCTCAAGGCCCTCTATTCCGTCCTCGGCCATTGAAATCTCGTATCCAGCTTTGACAAGCACCATTTCCAGTGTCATTCTGCAAAGCTCATCATCGTCAACGACCAGAATTTTTTTCCGTTTTTTTTTGGCCATGATCAAATCCTTATAGTTAGTAGTTGAAAGCTATTAAAAAAAAAGAATGATAACACATTTATACCTAAATTGAGCGATTTTTTGTCAAAATAAAATACCCTTTGGGCAATAAAATGTTGATATAATTGAAGAACGCTAATTCAATTCAACTTTCAACAATTTCACCCAAAGGGTTATGTCATGAAAATCAAAAGTTCAGGCT
>JAJDAS010000391.1 GCA_029261755.1 Nitrospinia bacterium | reverse complement strand
GAGAAAGTTAGCCCTAAGACATGCAGCAAGATTATCGAGAAAGTGGTAAAAACTGAAGATCAATTTTGGGGCGAGGATATACGAGTGGATGCGTAAATTTTAGGCAAAATCAGTATCAATTCATTTGCGAAGATCTATAGTTTACTCCAAAGAAAAGGAGAAGGACCTTGGGGGAAAAATCCGGGAAGGCGACCCATCACTGATTCTGACCTTGGGTAAAGACGCACTCATTGAAGCCATCCGGTATGCCGGGGAGATTCCCGTAGTGTACACCTATGTTACCTACCCCTGGAAGGTCCTCCCGGAAAAAAAGACGAATATCATGGGAGTGCCCCTGCTGGTCCCTCCCGAAGTGACGCTGACAGAGTTCTTGAAAGTAGCTCCAACGGCCAAAAGCGTCGGGCTGGTGTACGACCCCGAAGAATCGGGCCGCCATGTGGATGAGATCCGAATAGCAGCCGGGAAACTGGGAATGGAGGCGGTGGCCCTCAAACTCAAAATTCGCAAGGAGGTGCCGGGTCTGTTGAAAAGCCTGGTGGAGAAAATAGACGTATTTTGGATGCAGCCGGACCTCACGGCATTCTCCCCCCCCATGATTAGTTTATTGATTCGCTTTTACAAGGAAAAGGGGATTCCGGTGATTACTTTCAGTGACCACTTTGTGCACAAGGGCTCTCTCATGGCGGTGAACATGAATGATTTTGAAATGGGGCTTCAGGCGGGGAAAATGGCTAAAAAGCGCCTGGCCGGTATCCCCATCAAGGAAATTCCCCAGCTTTCCTCCAGGAAAACGGTTATATCCTTCAACAAAAGAACCGCTCAGACTGTGGATTTAAAACCTACAGAGGCTATGCAGGCAAAGGAGGGTAAGATCGTCTACCTACCTGGAAATTTATAGAGTACTTTCCGGGTCATCAATACTTCGGGGAAGGTACTGTGGAAGGAAAAGACCGAGGGACGAAGGGACGTGGGACGAGGGACGAGGGACGAAAAAGCAGGGAAGATCGAAGAACGAGAGGACGAGGAAGGGAGGGGGAAGATTTTACTTGTTACTTGTCACTCGTTGTCACTGCTTTTATCACTCGTTACCTCACCTTTCCATTAAGGTGTGTAAATCTCCGTGGAGGTGTAATAAGTATCAGCTCCGTCCCATCCCCCGCTTAGCATAATGCGGCCGTCCGACAGCAAAATCCCGGGGGAAAGATTACTCCGATAACGAATCTGATATGTTTGGGACCACGCTCCGCTACCGGGATTGTATATTTCCGCAGTGTTGAGGCGAGAAGCCAAGTGAATGGTAGTAGACCAAACACTTGCTTGCTGTGTGTGTTCTTCCTCCTGATAGAGTCCCCCTGCAGCCATCACTTTACCGTCTGCCATTAAAACCGTGGCAAAATTATTTTTCCGCTCACTCATTGATCCCGTTGTGCTCCAGGAGTTAGTGGCAGGATCGTATATCTCGGAAGTACCAATATAACCATAATGTATAAGATATCCACCGGACGCCAAAACCTTGCCGTTGGAAAGAAGGACAGCTTCCGTATCCATTCTTCCTCCGCTGAGCGGGTTTGTCGATGTCCATGTATCGGCGGCAGGATCGTAAACTTCAGCAGTGTATTCTGCAACAGGGTCAACTTGGCCTGACAAGTTTTCGGAGCCACCTATCACAAGGACCTTTCCGTCGCTCAAAACTACACTTTTATGGTAGATTCTCTTTTTATTCATGAGAGCGGCTATCGCCCATTGTCCCGTATTCGGGTTGTATATCTCCGCATCATTGGATGGAATCGCTCCGGCACTGGTGCTCCCGCCAGTAAGAAGTACCTTCCCGTTTGAAAGGCAGGTCAGCTCCGCCGAATATCTTGGATTTCTAAATGATCCTGTTTGGGACCATGAACCTGTTGAGTAATCATAAATGAGGGTAGTGGAATCTGTAAGAGTAGTAGAATCTACAGGAAAAATGATTTTGTCCTTCCCGGAAATTTTACAGGCATTATTCCAGGTTTTTTGAGTAGCATGGTTGATTATACTGGCCCAGGTTGCCGTGGCGGGATCATAAATTTGCCCTACTAATAAATCAGCACTTGGAGTCCTTCCCATTGTGAGAAGTTTCCCATCGGACATTTCCCAAATGCCAAAGTAGATGCCCCCCCTATTCAATTCGCTGCCCACGGACCATTTACTGGTGCCGGATACAGTGACTGTGATAGGGCCAAGGAGAGTAGTACCTCCGAATTTTGGAAGTGCAACCAACATGAATGAGTACTCTCCAGGGTTTAACAAGGATGTTGAGTGTGTTCCACTATTGCCCGGATTCCTATCCTGTTTTAATATCTCCCACCATTCACCGTTAAGATGAAACCTGCCTGCCAAAGTGTCTCCTAACCCCACAAGTAACAATAAAGATATGGACAGGAAAAGAATCCTTCCTTTCCCGTTCAGAAAGAAAATCCCCATGAAAAAAAAGATTCCTATCAATATTGCAGCTCCAATACTGGAAAATGTGGGCACAGGGATGGTTTCGGAATACACGGGATCAGCCATGGTGATATTAGCTGCCGAAAAATCTAAGGGGCTATTAAGGGTATAGCTAAGGGTTATTCCCTGGTTCCCCGAATTTATGGCGCTAAAGCTGCCATATTGATTAGTAACTTCAACGGGAAAAGCATTTCCGGCAAAGATAAAGGTTATCAGGAAGGCAATGAAAATGCTTTTGGAACAGATTCTCGAAACAGACAAAGGGTAGTTAAGCATGTTTCTAAAAGCTCCTTTCTGGTAAAATGTTCATATATGAAGGGTTCAAAGGTTCAAGGTTCATAGCGTAAAATTGAAATGATTGAAAATTATAAAGAGCGCAAATCCACCAACCTGGAACTGTGAACCTTAAACCTTAAACCTTAAACCCGAACAGCACCTTTTTTTTAGATGTTTAAAAGTTTTCTTTTTTGTTTAATTCGAGTTATCGGCATTATGAGTAGTTTCTTTAATAGTTAAACAGCTCTACCAACGTTATTTCAAAATCGGTTTTAAATGGGAAGCCCCACACACTTGCTGTGTGGGGAGCTTCTTTCCGCGTCAGGCCGGGTAGACCGTCCAATGTCCAAAATCCCTGCCGCGCGGAGCGGTGGGAGGGGGGCTTCACCCCATAAGCGCTAAGTTGTTTTGGGGCAATATTAATCCAAAAAATACTTAGAAACCTGACACTTACGACTTCTTCCTCTCTCAGCTAGTAATTTTGCAATATCGTTCCAGCCTGAAATCATATCCTTTAGAGGCAAG
>JAJDAS010000390.1 GCA_029261755.1 Nitrospinia bacterium | reverse complement strand
AGGGTCGATAGAACCAAACTCCTGGAGAAACTCTTGAAGCCATTCCGTGAGAATCTCCTTCGCCATCTTTTGCTCCCCTTCCTGAAAATCCTTCGTCAGTTCATCCAGCCATTTGGAGAATTCTGCGGCATATTCCCGGCGAAGTTCCATGGTGCCGTCCACACTTTGAAAAGCCTTTTCGCGAACCTCCGACAGTTGAGCCGCAGGTATGGGCTCAAACTCAAAATGCCTTTTCAGAATGATATTGCATATTCCTGAAATAAAAAGAGAGGCAAGAGTAAGGTCATGGCAGTTTAGCTTGTAGTCTCCCAGTTTCTTGAGCCCCTCCAGTTGAAGCTTGAACTGTTCATTAAAGAGATGATCAAGGCATTCCGCTTCCAGGATGGTTTTCTCCAGTAACGCTACCTGCTCCTTTTTTTCGAAGTTGCTATATCCACATAATTGTTCCTCAAAAAAGAGGGCGGGAGAGCTCAATATTCCTTTCAGAATGTCCGCTCTTGGGGAACCGAGAAGGAAGAGGGTGTTTTCATTAAGGATGTGGGCCTTGCCCAAAAACCTTTTGAACCTTTTGCATGGATTGCGGACCAGGCTGTACCCCACCTGGAAGAGGGTTTCCAGCTTTGTTTCCTCCAATAGTTCCACCCCGCGATCCAGAGAACCTTCGGCAAGGTAATCCAAGGCCAAACTTAAAGTATCGGCGCCCCCTTTGACACAATCCTTGATTTTATTGATATCGCTCAAAGAGGCGAGGCTGGCCGAGATCAGCTTGTTCATGGTGAGGGTGGTCTCCCACTTTACAGCGCTGTCGTCCTCTTGCTCTTCAAGTTTTTGAAAGGTTTTTTTCAAGAAGGAAGCGTCCGGCAGACCGCAAAAATAGGAATGGGAAACGATATTCATTTCATCGGGAGGATCAATGCTTTTCGGTTCTTCCGGTGCAGTATTTTTCAGCTCCTCGATTTCCTCCTCAGCCAGTTCCTTGAATATGGCCTTGGAATCGATGTAATTCTGAAAGCCCCTCTCTTCCATACGATTGCCCCGCCAACGGAAGGCGTCTTCCATTAACTGTGTGGAAAGCTCGTGTTGGCAACCATACATCAGGGTCTTGTATGCCCACTGGTTCAGATTGTAAATATGGATAATCATAGTGTCGATAAGCTCTATGCAATCCATCTTCAAATGGAAATAGAAAAAAACACTGTCCACGCTCTTGGGGCCGGATACGGCCTTCCCGAAATTGGGTAAAGGCTCATCGGGATCTTCTTGGGTAACCACATGGATGTATTCTTTGAAGGTATAGAGGAGAAGCTCGGGATCGAGTTTTTTGATCACCTGGATCAATTTTCTTTCCCCGCATTGCAATAGCCTCTTGAACCAGTCCATCACCAGATCCGCATGGATTTCATCCTTTTCCCATACGTAGAGATCCACAATGTCCCGGTGCTGCTCCTCATTGGCGTACTTGATGGCAAGTTCCATATCATCGGGTTCCGCGTCGAGGATCATGACAAGCAGGTCCTCAGCCGGCAGGGAACGGAAAAGTTTATAAGGCTGGGGGACTTGCAAAGCATGGGCAAGTCTTTCCCCAGGCTCCATCATCAGGGGTTTCATCATGTTGAATTCTACTCCAAGAAGAGAAAGGGTTGTTCCGGTTCAATAGGCGTTTCTATGCTAAATGAATAAAATAGAGGAATGAAGCAAAGGAAAGGCGTTTGAAACTGTTTTTTAGGATAAAATCGGGAGCGAAATTGGTGATTCAACCAAAATCTTTTGGATTCAGGTTGTCCAGCCAGTCTTTCAAATTTTCTTTTTCAACGTTGGACTTCGGATCCTGCTTATCAAAGTCGACCACCTTGGCATCCTCAAACACCCTTTCGGAAACAAAGATCGGAGCTTTATTCCGAAGGGCAATGGCGATGGCATCGCTTGGCCTAGAATCGATCTTGATCAATTTTCCGTTTTGCATTATGAAGATAATGGCATAAAAAGTGTTCTCACGGAGATCGTTCACCACCACCCTTTCCACACTGCTCTGAACTCCGCTCAGGATATTATGAATCAGTTCATGGGTCAGAGGCCGTGGGGTTTGGATATCCTCTATGACGGAAACGATGGCGTTAGCTTCATAGATTCCCACCCAAATGGGAAGAGCCTTATTGCCGGAGGGATCTTTTAATAACACGATTGGCATATTGGTCATGGGGTCCAGGGTCAGCCCTTCCACTTTTACTTTTACCAGTCGGTCTTCTTCCAACACGTCTTCATTCCTTTAGTTAGGTGATCCTACCATATGCCCGTCTAAACTATACAACCCTGCGCGTGTAATTTCAACCTCTACCAGGCTTCCTTTCAACTTTTCGGGTCCTTCAAAGATGATGATCTTGTTGCTCCTCGTTCTTCCCATGAGCTTTTCCGGGTTTGTCTTACTCTCCCCTTCCACCAGAACCTCTACACTCTTTCCTTCCAAGAGCTTGTTGTTTTTAAAGGTGGTCTCCTTTTGAATCGATTCCAGGCGTCCAAACCTTTCTGAAACCAGCTTTTCATCTACCAGGTCCTTAAAGGACGCTGCAGCAGTCCCGGTTCGAGGAGAATATTTAAAAATAAAGCTGGAATCGAACCCCACATGCAACATGGCTTGTTCGGTTTTGGAAAAATCGTCGTCGGACTCACCAGGGAAACCCACAATGATGTCTGTGGATAATGTGATTCCGGGAATCGCCTTCTTCAGTTTACCCACTATTTCCATATATTGGTGATTGGTATACAGCCTGTTCATTTTTTCAAGAATTTTATCCGAACCGCTTTGCAGGGGAAGGTGCAAACTCTCGCAAACCTTATCCAGCTTTTGCATCTTTTCAATGAGTTCATCCGACAAATCCTTTGGATGGGAAGTGACAAAGCGGATTCTCTCAAGACCCTGAATGGAGTTGACCTCTTCAAGTAGTTTGGGGAAGCCCAAAGGGTCTGAGAGATCCCGTCCGTAAGAATTCACGTTTTGGCCCAACAAAGTGACCTCCATATACCCCTTCTTCGCAAGACTCCCAATCTCATTTAAGATATCATTGGGTTGCCTGCTCCGCTCCCTCCCCCTGGTATAGGGAACAATGCAGTAAGAACAAAAATTATCACAGCCTGTCATTATGGATACCCACCCCTGTTTTTCGCTCTCCCTCAGGAAGGGGTCTTCAGCGGGATCGATTCCGTCCGGCGTGGCTTCCAATATCCTGGTTAGTTTTTTTTTGCCGGCTTTTAGTTCGGTAATCATTTCCGGTAGTTGGTGAATGTTTTGGGTGCCGAATACCAAGTCAACCAGCGGACTCCGGCCCATGACTTTTTCTCCTTGGGCCTGGGGAATGCAACCACAGACACCGATAAGCAGGTTGGGATTCTTCTTCTTTAGCTTTTTTAGCCGACCCAGCTTACTGAAAACTTTTTGATCGGCCTTTTCCCTAACAGTGCATGTATTCAGCAAAATAAGATCCGCCTTCACCAGATCGTCGGTTTTCTTGTATTGTAGTTTATCAAGAATGCCCGCGATCCTTTCGGAATCGTATTTATTCATCTGGCAACCGTATGTAAGGATGGCAAAGGAGCCTGCCTCCATAAATAATTCTCCTTAGTATTTCTGTAAACCTTTGAAAGGAAAGCTGATTTAGACTATAACGTTCATTTTACCATATTAAGACATTTAGGGGCGGGTACCTTAACAAAAGAATTATTTTTGAGTATAATAATAAATTGCAAATTTTAAATGGTCCAGCTAAAAAGTTGCCGGCTTGCCCTCTTTCCTAATATAAAAAACCAAATATGATTTTTTCAGCAAAACATCTCTGGTGCCGTTCCTTTATTTTCAAATTCCCCTTCAACCCTCTCTTTTTCATTCTTCCGATCTTTCTTGTCCTTGTTTTTCAACCGGCTGAAAGCCAAGAGGCAAACACTCCTCCAGGCATGGTTTTGGTTCCAGCCGGATATTTCCAAAGGGGATCGGATAGTTCGGAATTTGAAGACGAAAAACCTTCACATCATGTCTACCTGGATTCTTTTTATATGGACCGTTTTGAAGTAAGCAACGCGGCGTTCTTGAAATTCATGGAAGCAACGGGAAGAACCCCTCCCAAGTTTATGGATGACGAGAGGTTCAACCAACCTAACCATCCGGTTGTGGGTGTTTCCTGGCACGACGCGGAGG
>JAJDAS010000389.1 GCA_029261755.1 Nitrospinia bacterium | reverse complement strand
TCTAACTAATAATATGCCCTATTTCTGACCTTCCGTCGAGAATCCTATCAACAAAAAAGAAAGCTGATTAAAGTTTGGCAGAAAATGGTCAAATTTTGAGCATTTTTTTGTTTCTACAAAAAAATCGCTCAATTTAGGTATAAGAAACATTTCAAAAGCTTAATCTTAGTACAAGAATATTTTTTTGCAGAGAGAGCTAATCTTCAAGTAATCAAATTTTAAGGAGGATATGGATATGACAGAGAGAATTGAGAGTTTCAAAATGGGATGGCTGCCGGATCTCCCGGATGTTAATGACTATCACGTTGATCATGGAAAAATAAAACCTATGCTGGCAAAGGTTAAAGGTCTGAATGCACCTAAATGGCTCCCGGGTTGCGTGGATTATTGCCCCTTCTTCCTAAGAGGGGCGGAGGTGGTGGCAAACGACAGGGGCGTATTGCGCATCCTAAATCGTACAGATCCATCCCCACTTATTTACTTATTTTTCATATAGTTACGCAAAATTGATCCATTTAGATGGGATTATTTTTATCCTAAAAAAATCCTTTAAAAACAAGGGATTACAAAATTTATCAAAATAATTGGCAATTTAGGCAAGTTCATGTTATAAATACCCCCCCAATTACCCCTTTTCGTAGGGGGGTAAGGGGAGGATACCCATGTATTAAGAAGTTATGCTTCCACTTTTTAATTCATGGGCAAATATCAACTTATTGATTCAGGGCGTAGTTTTGGTGCGTATTTTTTTCCGACATTTATTAATTAACCAACTTTTCCATACAACATTCATAAGGAGATCCGGCTATGGACGACAAAAATGTGCTTACTAATCAGCTCTTTCAGGAATCCAGGGCAATGGCGGGAGGCTATTGCGGAAAAAGATCGAACCCTTCTGCTGTTCGGGGACAGTCAGGGAGATTTCTATAGCCTGCCCCCATCACCGGGTGCTACGACGGAGGAAAGGAAGCGTCTCCTTCTTGCCCATTTAACTCCAAAGGAATGGCAATTCCCGGAAGGGTGTCCTTATAAAAGATGTTGATGAATCAAGCAATGTCCAATGACTAATGACGGCGGAGCCAAATGACAGCGAAGCGAATGACGCTTTTCCAATGACGGCAAAGCGTAATGACTTTTTAAAAAGGAAGATGACTATGAAAACAGCTATAAAAAAAATGTGTCTGGCGGGACTCCTTGCGGCTATGGCCCTGGGTTATGGAGTAACCTCCTTCGCCTATACGGATGAAGAGATCAAGAAAGAATGGAACTACAAGGAACACGTTCCTGAAAATATGAGGGAATTGGTTTCCGAGAAACAATACCAAACAATCTCGTTGAAGCTGGGCAAATTGGCCGACCCCATAACCGGCGGTAACTTGGCACCTATGAATACCGTTATGAAAGTGGCGGCCTCCCCGTGCGGCGCCTCCCTCAATTACCTGGCCATCAAGTACATGAATGATCCCGCCACCAGGCAGGCATTGGTCAGGGTTAATAAGGGGCTTCAGCCGCCTCCAGTGGGTTACGATTACGCGAACCCTTGGTCCGGCAACGATAATGCCTCCGGGCTTGTGAGGCAAATGCTTAATGTCTTTTGCAAATGGTGCACCTTCCTTCCGGAGATCAGCGGAGACCAGGACAACGGGCTTCATTACATTCAGTACTTTTCCTGGTTCTATTACAGAAACCCGGCAGGCATGGAGTTTGTCCAGTCAAGGGACCGTGCGGGCAAGAGCGTTCTTCCCGTAACTGGTTTAACTTTTACCAGGAGTTTCAGCCGTGAACGCGGGTCGTTCATGGACAGCAAGGCGTCACGAGACAAGATATCTCAATGGCTGAAGGATCCGAGAATCGAAATCGAGGATTACCAAAAAACCAAGACCGATGAATATGGCACCTGGAACAAGTTTTTCGCCCGCGAAATAACAATAGACGAAAAGACCAAGACCATTCCTTCCCGCCCGGCCACCATGCCGCTCAGCGAATATCCGAAGCGTGATTACATCGTGGTGTCGCCAACCGATTGCATCATGAATCCCCTGGTGCAGATGCTGGAAAAGGAAGGGGCCATCTTCAGGAAGTATATCGACAATCCCCTTCAACAAGACATGGTTCTGGACGTTAAAAACATTCCCATCAGTTTGATGGCCCTCCTGGGATCCGCTTCAGAAAAGTTGAAAAAAGAATTTATTGGCGGCACGGGTCTCTCCTGCGTTCTTATGCCCAATACTTACCATTATTTCCACTCGCCGGTGAACGGGGAAATTGTCCACGCGGAGGTTGTTAGTAGGGAGAAAATCGAGGAGGACGCCAGGGAAGTCCATATTGGAACTTATGGTTACGAGGATTTCACGAATTGGGTTCCGCTGAGCGGCAATGTTGGCCGGCCGGGCACCGATTTCAGCCAGTTCCAATTGTTCCAGCGGGGCGTAGTGATCATCAAGGTCACATACAAGGATGTGGATGGAAAGACCGATTTGACCGGCTATGTGGCATCCATCCCGGTGGGTCTGGATACCATCGGTTCGGTGGTGCTTGATGATGACATTAAAGAAGGAAAAAAGGTGAAGCGGGGTTACACCAGGCTCGGCAATTTCTACTACGGCGGCTCGCTGAATATTCTGCTTTTTTCCAAAGGGTTAACCACCGGGGCTGTGCAGACCCGCCTGGGAAATCAAATTGGCCTATTTAACATAGGCAAAACGCCGAGCCCTCCTAAGTCGGAAGGATGGACAGGGAAGTAATGGGCGGTTTTTTCCGGGCGGCGGTGGATTAAAGGCGCTTTTGCCCTTTGGCAGCGGACCCCCGCCGGGCCTGCCCATAAGCGCTAAATTGTTTTTTTAGGCAGTAATGTGAGGTCCGTGTGTAGTTGAAGCACATTTGTTCAGCAAACTAAGAGGATTAAGACCTCCACCGGGCCTGTCCCGGTGGGGTCATGACTGGTACCCAGACCAGCCGAATTTAAATTAAGGTCTCCACTGGGCCTGCCCCAGTGGGACCATGATCGGTGACGAATCATCGCTCCACGGGGACAGGCCCAGTGGTGGCGTAAGATGTAGTATTTTTACTGTTAACCAGTCATTGCTCCACCGGGTCAGGCCCGGCGGGGGCACTTTCTATTGCTTGTTATGAGAATACCTACAAACAATTTAGCGCTTATGGGGCATCGCCCCCGGACTTGTTATAAAAAAATCATTCAAGCCCCAACGGGGCGAAAGTCAACTTGACCTTCGTTGTTATACCAAAACCAATTTGATTTTAGGTTTTTGAAATCAAATTTTGGTTGCAGTTATGCTTAGCAATTGCTTTCAACAATTTTTATATACCGAATACCAATTGCGGTAGAGTATAAATTGCCTTTCGCCCTTTCAGGGCTAA
>JAJDAS010000388.1 GCA_029261755.1 Nitrospinia bacterium | reverse complement strand
TATCATTGTAACATGCCTTGTAGTGAAATGTTGTTTCTCCGTAAGGGTCAGCAACGTCCCTTTCTTCCAGGTATTGGCCAAACTGGCTCAATAGCCACACCTTCTCTGTTAAGGCAGGGGCGGCCTGAATGATCTCTTCTTGCTGCTGCACCTCCATCACCACAATCAGATCGTTTTCCAAAAGAAGTTCTTCCGAAAGTGTCCTTGATCGATGGGCGGCCATGGAAATTCCTAAATGGGAGAGAGTTTGTTGAATTTCAGGCGGAGCATGGCGCCCTTCTGCATCCAGGAAACCTGCGGAGGATACTTGAATATCAACAATTCCTGCCCTGGCCAATTTTTCCCGCAACAAAAATTCGGCCATTGGACTGCGGCATATATTGCCAAGGCAGACCATGAGTACTTTGTGGATTGGGTTGGCCCTGAAAAAATCTTCCCGGTCTTTATTCAAGCTTTTTCTATTATTGTTCACAAAGAGTAAAGGAGTTAAAGAGGAAAACCGAAAAAAATAGCTTAGGAATGCAGGAAACCAGGAAAAACCTGAAAAGCAAAAACACTAGTAAGAACCTTCCTGCACTTCCTGTCTTCCTAAGAGGTAAGTCGTTTGCAGCCAATCTAAAATCTAGCCAAAGATATTTGAAATTTTGACCTAAAAACAAAGAGACAAACAAAAAAACTTAAAGATTTCACTCACAAAGAGTAAAGGAGTTAAAGAGAAAAGCAAAACCTATATTAGCCACAGAATCACACAGAAATAAATAAGTTACGAATTTTGTTTTCATCCGTGTTCTTCCGTGACAAGAAAAAGTTTTTTTATTTTCTTTTACCCTCCTCTTTTTCTCTTTTCCTCTTTGTGAAATCCGGTTTTGCTTTTTCTTTTAGCCTTTCTCTGTGTTCTCCGTGTCCTCTGTGGTTAAATTTGTTTTTGATTTTAAAGGCTGTTTCCATTGTGAGAGATGAATTCTCAGAGTGAGCGCGTAAGTATTAACTAAAATATCTTTTGTTGGCCTTATTCCTCGTCATGTTTAGATTGTCCCCCCGCCCCAAGGTACATTTCCGATTGTTTATAGACTTTCAGCCCTTCCATCCAAAAAACATTTATGGCAGCGGCCACGGGAACGCCAAGCAATATCCCGGTAAAACCGAAAAGTTGGCCGCCCAGAAGAACAGCCAACATAATAACGACAGGATGGAGACCCAATTTCTCGCCAACAATTTTTGGGGTGATGACCATCCCTTCAAATCCCTGGGCAACCCCAAAAACCAGGCACACCAGTAACGGGTGAACAATGTCGTGAAACTGAAGATAGCCAAGGACTACGGAGGGAAGGAGGCCAAGGATCAAACCCAGGTAAGGGACAATGCTTGCTAGACCGGCAAGGAGACCGATGGGCAGGCTTAAAGGTATTCCCACCAGAAAAAGGCCAACACTGTAAATGGTTGCGAGGATTAAGGCCACGGTTAATTGTCCTCTTACAAAATTGCCAAGCACCAAATGAATTTTCTCTGCAAGATGAAGAACATTGTCTTTCATATCCAGAGGTATCAAATCGATGGTTCTTTCCTTTAGCTTGTCAATGTCTCTTAGCAGGTAAAAAGTAGCGACGGGAATCACCGCTAGTTTGAGAGCGGCCATGGTAAAGTTTAAAAATCCGGAAAAGGCGTTCCAGGAGAAAGATAGTACGGAGCTTAGAACTTTCAGCGGAAGGTTCCCCAGCTTCAACATGTTCTCCTGGGCCAATGCCCGTATATTTTCAGGGTCTTTTGAAACCATGGCAATCAGTGGAGCAATCAGGCTTTGCGCGGTTTGAACATATCCAGGTAGGCTTTTTGCCATGGCCTCCACCTGGAGTTTGATTACAGGGATCAGTACCAAAAAACCTCCCGCAAAGATCACTAAAAGGAAAGCAAGGAAAAACAAAATAGCCACCGTTCTGGGAAGTCCGTAAGTTTCTATCTTGTCAACCAGGGGATCCAAGGTATACGCGATGATGAGCGAGATGATGAAGGGAGTAAGCGCGGAACCGCCATAATAAACAACCAGCGACAATGCGATGAAAACGATAATAAAGAGCCACTTTTTTTCGTAGGGTTGGTTACTCATTTTCCCAAAGATTCTCCACTATGTTTGCAAAAAAGTCTCCAAGCTTTGATGATGCCTTGGTCATGGCCTCCAACTCACTGGCCTCCAGGTCTTCGCTGTAACCGGTTGCCAGCTCACTCCTTGCGCCAACCACGGCTCCTTTGTCCACTCGGATTAGCCGGAGACTTAGGCTAACCTGCGTTGCGTATTGGTCGGGATTTTGAGGGTTGGGGGGCAGCTCTCTGGAAATTGCGGTCCCCATGATTACGGCGCTGACACCGCATTGGGCTCCTACGGTAATGGCGGCTTTAATGTTGCCTTTAACGGCTTTTCTTAATTCAACTTCATTGGCCATTTCGGAAACAGTGACCCTGTCAAGAATGGTCAATTCATTTTCAAGGAAAATCCTCGAAAGGATAGGTTCGGAAATAGGTTCGAATTCGCTAAAGGGGAGTTTTCTTCCGTCTTCCTCCAGATTTCTTTCACCTATCAGAAGGATAACTCTGGTTTCGGCCGGCGCTTCCTGGGATTTGGCTCCAAGCTCATAAAGAGCCTTGGCCAATGCGGTGTTGAATAACCCGATTTTTATGCGGATGATGAAAAGTTTATCGTACTCATTTTTTGTTTCTTCCAGCACTTGATAGCTTTGTACGTAATCGGTGCCATATTCCAGGATAGACTCCAGGTCCACTTCTTCAGCATCAAAGTTTTTCTTTTCGGATTTGGTCATACGGGCAAGCTGGATAGCCACTGCCTGGCGCATGGCTGTATCTAACGCCTTTTCCTTTGCTAGCGCCCAGTTCCCATCTAGCACTTTTGCGGAGCCCATGGATTCAACGGTAGAAGATATAGACTTCTGTGCAAATGTGGGTTGGGCATGGAAAAGCAAAATCACAGCCCAAAAGAGAAAAAAAGAAATTTCCCCATTAAATAGTTTGTAGTCTGGAAAAAGACCAGATTTGAAGTGTTTGGAAAGCAAAAAAACCTCTTTTTTTCAGAGTTCAGGAGAAAAAAACCATATCCGGGTTCAATTTACAAAAATGCCAAAAGGGTTTAGATGATACGATAAACAGTAGTTCCTTTCAAGATGAATAGAGTCAAAAATGTTTCCGGGACCAGGGTTTTCTGAAACTCGGAATCCTGAATCTGGAACCGTGAACGGGAACAATATTACAATGTGTAACACGAATTTCCATAGTATGTGGGCAAATATCAAAAAATGAAAAGGGGAAATATGAAAAAAATCACCATGACCATTGGGACGGTAAAATTAGAAGCCCAACTATTGGATACTCCAACCGCCAGGGCCATCTATGAAAAAGCGCCATTTACCTCCAATGCGCAAACCTGGGGAGAAGAGGTTTATTTCTCCACACCCGTCCGGGCCTCCAGAGAACAAGATGCTAAAGACGTAGTGATACCCGGAGAGTTGGCTTTTTGGGTGGAGGGAAATTGTATAGCCATAGGATTTGGCAAGACCCCTATCTCGCAAGGAGAAGAAACACGTCTCGCGGCGAAAACCAACATATGGGGAAAGTCGTTTGCCGACGTTAAAGAATTGAAAGTGGTTCGGGATGGAGATCCAGTGAAGGTGGAACGTGTTTCGTCTTGAGGGTTCTTAAAGAATTGTTAATACCTTGAGCGCAATAAGGTTCGAAATGGTGCAAAATTTCCATTGACATTTCCCAGCTTTTCTTTATAATCTCGGCTATCTGTAAGTACACTTGTTGGATTTCTTTTTTTATGCCTTTTTCATCAGTTGGCCGTCTAATGGGTTTTCGAGTATTCCTGGGAGCTTGTTTGCTCCTCCTTTTATTAATCCTGGTTCCAAATAGTTACTCGGGAGGAAATATGAAAATAGTATCGTCTGCCTTCGTTGACGGAGGAAGGGTCCCGGATCAAAATGTAATGAAAGCCATCGGCGGGATGAACCTCTCACTTCCTTTCCAGTGGGAATACGCGCCAGCCGGAACAAAATCCTTTGTCCTCTCCATCATAGACCCGCATCCGGTGGCAAAAAACTGGGTCCATTGGCTGGTGGTCAATATCCCGGCCGGTGTCACGGAATTAAAAGAAGGGGCTTCCGGAAAGGCTATGCCTGCCGGAAGTAGCGAGTTGGAAAATTCTTTTGGAGATATGGGTTATGGCGGTCCCCAGCCCCCAAGAGGCACCGGAGACCATCCTTACGTCTGCACCCTTTACGCCCTAAATGTAGACCGTCTGGGTCTGCCCGCCGAAACATCCCTTCCGGCGTTTAAGGTAGCACTGGAGGGAAAAGTCCTTGCCACTGCGGCTATTACCGGGAAGTACGGGAGGTAGGCTTTGAAAAACATATTTTAGATTGTAGATTGTTGATTTTAGATTGAATGTCTTAAAAGATCAGTCGCGAACTAAGGCTTACTCCCAGGACCAGGATCATGGCCTCCACCACTTCACTTAAGGCCCCCAGGGTGTCACCCGTCATTCCTCCAATTTTCTTCTGAAAAAAAAGAAAAAGACTGCCTGTTAAAAGGGTAAACAAGGCAAGGACAATTAATCCCACCTTTACGCCCAAGCAAAAAGGAATCATCGCGGGAAGGCAACAAAAAATCAGTAAAGAATGTTTGTTTTTCTGAAAGAGAGGGGAGGCAATTCCTCCTTCTTTTCTGGCATAGTCCGTAAAGACCAACCCCAGTATCTGGGCCGTTCTGGCAAGGGCCGGAGCTGTGAGAAGCCACACCCAACGCGCCCCTCCCTCCAAACCCATGGTCCCGGAAACCTTCAATAATAAACAGAAAATCAGCGCCAAGGCCCCCATGGCGCCGATCTGTTGGTCCCGCATGATCTCAAGAATTCTTTCTCTGGGTTTGTGTGATAACACACCGTCCGCTGTATCGGCCAGGCCATCCAGGTGGAGTCCACCGGAGATCACGGCCAGGAACAAAACATCCAATACCGCACGAATCTCTCCGCTCACCATCAGTGCAAAGAGGAAGTCCGCGCAGCATAGCATTCCACCTATGAGAAGCCCTACGAGAGGAAAATAAAGAACCATCCCACCGTTTTCCCAGGACGCTTTTTTTTGAAAGGGGAGAATGGTCAAAAAGGAAATGGCGGAGAGGAAATTGGTCAATGTTGTGACCTTTTTAGCATATGGTTAGCCTATTGGTTGTTAAAAAGTCATTTTTTAATTCCAAAAGCAATATAGGCTATGCCCATATAATACTCTTTCATTGACATATTATTTAAATATCTCTGTATAGATTCCCAAGGTTTTTTTAATAATTCTTTTTTTGAAACGCCAAATGGCTTTGAAAGCATAATTCCTAAAAGTGAAAAATATTTTAAATAATTATCAGGGATTTTAAGGTCCATAATAACCATCCGTTTCTCTTTTGCTAAAGCTTTGCTCGCATTTTTTGTTAACTTATCAAATTCTGGTATTAAAGTGATAGAAAAGGTTGCCAAAATTCCATCAACTTTTGTTGGGAAGTTAAAGTTCGAAGCCTCATTTTGAATTAATTCAACGTTTTTCCATTCATTCCTTTCAATTCTTTTTTTAGCCTTTTTAAGCATTGGTTTACTGATATCTACTCCAATTATCTTTCCTTCCTCTCCCACATAATCAACTAAAAAAGGAAAATTTAAGCCTGTCCCGCAAGCAATTTCAACGACAGTATCTCCTTTTTTAAGTTTGAGTGATTTTATCGCTTTCTTTCGATATGCAAACATCCTGAAACCAATGAAATAGTATAAATTAGAGGTATAGTCATAAAGGTTTGCTCGCTTTTGATAAAGTGTTGTCAAATCACTACACATTTCTAAAGTGCCCCCAATTAACTTCCTTCCGTCACTCCTGCTTCTTCGAAAGTAAGGACTTCATTGAAAATTTTGGAAGATGCCTCCAGGATATGCATGGCAAGGGCCGCCCCTGTTCCCTCTCCCAGCCGCAGGCTCAAATCCAGTATGGGCTCCAGGTCCATATGGGAAAGCATATGCCGATGCCCCTGCTCCACGGAAGCATGCCCGGCAAAGATATATTCCCTAACCAAGGGATTCAGTTGGTGGGCAATGAGGGCGCCTGCGGTGGAGATCAGGCCGTCGATGACAATGGGTCGTTTGTGGGCAGCCGCAGCTAAAATAAGACCCGCAATGCCGCCGATCTCGAATCCGCCAACCTTAGCAAGGACATCCAATCCGTCCTCGGGATCGGGTTTGTTGATCTCCAAGGCCCTTTGGATCACTTCGCATTTCTTGTGATACACCTGGTCATCGATTCCGGTACCTCTCCCCGCCATCTCCTTCGGGCTTTTTCCCAGGATGGCCGAGGCTATGGCCGAAGAGGCAGTGGTATTGGCGATTCCCATGTCTCCTGTCCCAATGAGCTGAGCGCCTTTTTGGATGAAATGGGAACAAACTTCAAAACCGGTGCGGATGGACTGTTCCGCCTCTTCCCTGGACATGGCGGGTCCGGCGGCCATATTGGAGGTCCCCTTTCTGATTTTCCTTACCAGCAGGTTCCCCGCCTCCTGGAATTCCGGCACAATTCCCATGTCCACCACGGTGACCTCGGCTGGAAGCTGTCCTGCCAGCACATTGATGGAGGCGCCGCCTCGGATGAAGTTTTTCAGCATTTCTCCCGTTACTGCTTGGGGAAAGGCGCTCACTCCTTCCTCCGCTACACCGTGGTCACCCGCCATGACAAAGATTCTTTTCTGTCCAACATTGGGTTCTAGACTGGAAAAGATGGCGCAGAGTCTTTCGCCGTAGAGATGTAGTTTTCCCAAGGCGCGAAGGGGAATGGCCAGATTTGCGGTATGCTCCCTGGCCTTCTCCAGGATATCTTTGTCAATGCCGGTAATATTTTTGTATTCGTTCACGGGCTTTTCCGTACGCTTTTAAAGGTTGCTGTTTACCAGTACCAGTGGAGTAATGGAGTAATGGGGCCGGAATTTCCGTTTAAAGCGGATGTTCGTTAGCCTTGGGTTTTTCCAGTACTCCACCACTCCATTACTCCCTCTATTGAATGGGATAGCAGCTTTCTTGTACACGGAGCCATGCCCCGCGAACAGATACATATTTTTTAAGAGATTGTTCATTTTTTCAAAACCTGTGGAATTCCCGCTGTGACCAACACCACTTCATCTGCGGCGGCGGCAAGTTTTTGATTGACCAACCCGGCCACATCCCGGAATCGGCGCGCCAGCGAATTTTCCGGTACTATTCCATACCCAACCTCGCTACTTACCAGGATTGATCTTCCAGGAAATTGTCGGATGGAGTGGATCAACTTGTCTGTTTTTTTCAGTGGATCCTCCTCATCCAGAAGAAGATTGGTTAACCAGAGAGTTATACAATCCAGTAGGATCGCGTCATCTTCGCAAGAGGAGAAAACCTTTTCCACTTCCATGGTCTCTTCCATCAAATTCCACTTTGCCCCCCTTTGTTCCTGGTGCTTGCGAACCCGCTCCCGCATTTCCTCATCCTGAGGATCGCATGTGGCCAGATAGGTTTTGCTTACGTACTTATCTGTCAGGGATTCCGCAAAGGATGTTTTCCCGCTTCTGCATCCGCCAAGCACTAATATCATTTTTCCCATGGTTTTAGACCCTAAAAGAAAGCCTAAAAATTTAACGCAGAGGTCGCGGAGGACGCAGAGGAAAGATTTTAAAAAAGTTTTTATCTGCGTTCTCTGCGACTCTGCGTTAAATGATTAATCTTTTAGTTTTTTTTTGTCTTTGTGCTTTCGTAGCAAAAATTGCAAATATCTTCGGTTAGGATTCATTTTACAAGGTTTAAAAGTATAGAAAAGACCGAGATGATAGTAAAGAGTAAGGAATTGAAAATGGACACAAACAGTGGTGAAAACCTTCTTATTATGGTATTTTAACCTATTCAGTTTATAGGGAAAGGAGGGAAGGCTCATGGGGTTCAGGTGGTTTGACTCAGGCTTGCGTGTTCCAATTCCATCAGAGGCCTATCCGGCCCTCCCGAAAATTGAAAAGGTCCACCAAGCCCATCGAATGCACCATATACGCGGACCGGGTATTGACGAACAAAATACCCCTCCCAAAAAGCAGGAACCCATTCCTCCTTCCATGGAACAAAGGGCTTATCAGGACCCGGAACAAGAGACTCCCTGTCGAAAGCCTGCCCTGCTAGCCGAACAGATTATGTCTTCCCCCGTGGGAACCCTGGCGCCTGATTCCAGCCTGGAGGAGGCCTGGAAGCTTATTAAAGATAGTAAGTTCCGCCACATCCCCATTCTTTCTTCCCAAAAACAGCTTATAGGAATTATTTCGGACCGTGACCTGCTTCTGGAAGCGGCGGGTTTGGGCATGGGGCATAAGGTATCCCGGCATGCTCAAGAAACTCATGGGAAGAAGGCCATTATCGACCTCATCAAAACCAGGGTCCTCACGGCAAGCCCCGACACCGAAATCCGAGAGATCGCCCGGATATTGTTCGAGGAGCAAATAGGCGCTATGCCCATTGTTAACAGTACAGGTTCTTTAGTGGGTATCATTACCAGAAGCGACATTTTGAAGGCGCTTGTGAATAAAGGGCCTTTGGAGCTTTGGGTTTAGCATCTGATTTTCAATCGCATTGAGCATTAAGTCTCACTTTGTGCCTTTTGCCTCTGTGCCTGAGTAGTTAATAGATATCAAACAAATATTGACAACAAACAAGCCAATAAATAGACTAATCCAAACATTAGCATAATTTTTTACCAGAGGACCTTTTCGAATCAAACGGGCTTTAAAGAATGAAAAACGATTACGATGACGATTATGAAGAGTTGGATGAAGAGGACGACCTCGACCACGAGGATGACGACTATGATGATGACGATGACTACGATGACGAGTATGATGATGATGACTTCGATGAGCTGGAAGAAGAGGAAGAGGGCGAGACTTCAACAGCAGTGGATCAAGATTCGGATTTGGGGGCGGAAACAGGGGAATTCGAAACCTTAACCGAGGAGGCTGAGGAGGCTCCCGCTGCTCCGGTCCAAAAAGAAGAGGGACCGGTTTTCGATGAATTGCTGGATGATGATGAAGATGAGGATCTTGGCTTTGATAGAACGGAAAGTGGGGGTGGAGAAGCCGCCCAAGCCGTTGTGGAGGAGCCGGAAATATCGGAAACCACGGCTATCCCGCCGGCCCTTATTATCCTCCCGGTTCTGGGTGTTTTGCTGGGGATAGGATTCTTTTTTATGAAGGGGGAGGAAAGCTCAGTTGTCTCAACTCCGCCTGAAATCCGGGAAAAGATAGAGACGCCAAGCGCCACCATATCTCCTCAACAAGAAACGGTCACAGACAGCACCATCCCGGATGATTATGTGGAGCTTAAGAAGGTGGAGCTTTCGGACCCTGCCAAAATCGATTCCCTGACCAACCAGGGCCTATTGCAAAAGAAGAGCGATCTTTCCGGCCTTTCCACGGAGAAATTGATCCTTATTCTTTATCAAACGGAAAGGCGGTATGTTGTTTCACAAACTTACCACTATTCCGACGGCACCACGTGGACGGTGGAAACTCATTTTTCCGATAGTTGGAATGATCCGAAAGAGGTTGTCAAGGCATTCGATACTGTCTATTCCGGCTGATGGAAATTCCCTTCTCTTTTTGAAAGAGGTTTGAGGTTATGACCGATGTTTCCTGCCTTGATCATTTTTTCTGCTAGGCCACTTATCAAACAATTCTCAGCTTTTCCCCTTTTGTTTTATCAAACCCGCCCCTTTTCTCACATACTTTTCGGCTTTCCTTGATCTTTAGACAGCATGCATGTAAAATAAACCCTGTTATTTTTCAGCTTCAAGTGTAACTTAACATTGTTATTTTACAATGAATAGATTCATCGAAGAAAAACTCACGAGATGGAAAGATAAAAGCAACAGGAAACCCCTCATCCTTCGAGGGGCCAGGCAGGTGGGAAAAACTTATACCATCACCGCATTCGGAAAAAGGGAATTCTCCCGGTTTGTACTCCTGGATTTTGAGCAAAATCGGTCCCTTCATAAGATTTTTTCCGGGGACCTGGATATTAAAAAAATCCTTATCGCCATAGAAGCGCATACCAACCAAAGAATCATCCCTGGCGAAACCCTTCTTTTTTTTGATGAAATTCAAGCCTGTTCCCGCGCCTTGATGTCGCTTCGTTATTTTTACGAGCAACTCCCCAAACTCCACTTAATCGCCGCCGGTTCGCTCCTGGAGCTGGCACTGGAGCCTACCCCTTTTCCCGTGGGCCGGGTGGAATTTGAATGGATGTACCCCATGAGCTTTTCCGAATTCCTGGATAATATGGGAATGGAAATAGTTCGGGAACAAATTCCGGACCTTGGGGGTTCCAGTCCGATTAACGATGCCATCCATGAAAAATTAATGGAACAGCTTCGAACGTACTTCCTCGTGGGGGGCATGCCGGAAGCCGTCAGGGCATTTCAAGAAACCTCGTCGGTGCGCGAGGCTGCCGGAGTTCACCGGTCCCTCCTTACGTCCATTTTGCAGGACATTTCCAAATATAATCGCACAATCGATGTGGAATACCTCGAAACTATTCTTGAACGTATACCCTCCATGGTTGGGAAACAGACTATTTATCAGAAGCTTCATCCGGGAGTAAGGGTGGAAAAAATAAAAAAAGCCCTGGGAATCCTCATCCGATCCCTAATGATTCATAAAATCCCTTCAAGCTCGGCACAGGGACTGCCTCTCGGCACCCAGGTCTCCGACAAGGTATTCAAGTACCTCTTTTTAGATATCGGTTTGATGCAGACCATTTGTGGAATCAAAGCCGGAGAGGTCCTCCATGAACGGAACCTTCTGAGCATTTACCAGGGAGCCTTGGCCGAACAGTTTGTGGGACAGGAAATGCTCGCCTCGGGGCATGGGTCCGAAAACGGCAAGCTATATTATTGGGCTCGGTCCAAAAGAGGGAGTGTCGCGGAAGTTGATTATGTAATGGCAAGGGATGGTAACGTCTTGCCGGTGGAAGTAAAAAGCGGCCCTTCCGGGAAGTTAAGGAGTCTTCATCTCTTTCTAAAAGAGCATCCCGGCTCTCCCATGGGAATAGTGCTGTCCTCCTCCAACATTCAGGAACTGCCGGAAGATAGAATAAAATTTATGCCGTTATATACGAATATTTAAAAGGGAAGATAGAGGGACGAAAAGACAGAGGGGCGAAGGCGGGAAAGTAGGGAGTAGGTATAAAGCAGTAAACAGAGGACAGAGAGACGCAGGGTAGAAAGACATAGGACGATGGGATAGCCTGCCCTTACTCCTTACTCCTTTTCACTGCCTTTACTCAAGCACCCAATCTTCATAAAATTTTAGAAAATTTTTGAACTTTTCTTTTGTCTCCCTATCCGCGCCTGTAAATGATCCCGCATAATCAAAAAAAGTTCCAATTTTTTCAGTTCGCAAAATTTTCATCCTTAAATTTTCAATCACTCCCATTGTACCGAATGTAAAAGAGAGCCATAGATAATCTTCGCCGAGAAAATCCTTTTTTGTCCGCAACTTAGCACCATCCAGACTTAAGTTTATCATCACCCCTCTTCCTAACTCTTCATGTTCATCGGACGAATCCCCCCCCATTTCTTCATCTTTTTTTGGAACAAATATTACAGGATTTAAACAATGGATACGTTGCTCGGACCGCAAAGAATTTTCCATCATGTCTTCTTGAAACTCCAAAATCCAGAGGCCGGTTTTTTCCAGAATCCCATTAAAGCGTGCCATTAACCCATAAATTTTACCGGCTCTGGTGAATCGAGTAATGACGTCGATGCCTTTTTTCAAAGATATTGGGGGTAAGCCAGGTATCAAAGGCTCGACAAAGATATAGCCATGCTTTCCTAGTTTCCAGCCGCGTAGGCTGGTGTCTACCTTTTCCTTGGCAAACTGCAATGAAATCTCATGGCCGACTTGAAACTTGGTGTTTCTTTTATCAAAAGTCGTATCGTAATTGTCCAACAAATAAGCGTAACAAAAGTTGTAAAACCTCCTTATTT
>JAJDAS010000387.1 GCA_029261755.1 Nitrospinia bacterium | reverse complement strand
ATACAGCAAGCATACCTACGAAAAATCCTAAGAAAGTAGACTTGAGCAGACCAAGGGATGAAACAAAACGAAATCCAAATAGTTGAACTAAAACATTTATTGCCAAACCAAATATTGGACTTACAATATGAGCAAGCCCAGGAAACAAAATAGTCATCCTCCTTTTCCTTGTGCATTCATTAATCTACGATAATTAATAAAAACAAGAATAAACAATCTACCTTTTTGTGTTAGTAAATACTTGTCACCATTCATATAAATCATTTTATCGCGAACAAGATCTTTTACCCGTGGTACCACTAAAATGTCATTTGACATTGCTTTAATAAAATCCTCATTGGTTAAGCCATCCGGGCCTGCATCATCAATACTTTTAATCATCACAAGCGAAGGACTGTCTACCTCCAAAGCGGAGTAGGTGATAATATAAGATAAAGTAAGAGAAGTCACAAAGAGAGAAATGTGAAAATAATCGGTTATTCTGTCAGGAGATATTTCTGAAATATATTCAAAATAATTTGAACCCATTAACAAGAAAAACTGCCCAAGACCTAAAACACCGAAGAAAATAAGTAGGAGTATTTTTATTTGTCTTTTAGGTATTTTGATACGCCAAACAACTATATGCAAAAACAAAGACAAAGAAAAAAAGATGACTCCCCAACTCAATACAAGCATGCTGTAACCTCATTTACCAATGGAAAGAAAATTTCAATTTACGATGTTTTTATCGTTTTTCATGGATGATTATTACACGTTAAAAAGTTTTTTTCGTATCCTGCGTAGTAGAATTTGAACTAAACTATGAGATACAGATAACAAATTTTCAAATTTAAACGCTTTTGAAAAACCACTATCCCTATCAGAGGCAGAGATTTGGACCTCAATATACGTATTGCCATTATTTAATAACCTGGTTATTATTTCGGCCTGGTAGGCAAACCCAATGGAATCCGAATGCCATCTCATAACATTATATCTCAAGTGCAATAAGGGTCCATTATAATATTTCAACGAATACCCGCTTATTAAATTAACGATGAATACAAATGTTTTCGAGAGGAACCTTCTTGATATATTTCTATTATCACAATTACCAAGATAGGGGATTATCATATCTGCCTTGCCTGCCATCTCTGTTATTTTAGTAATTTGTTCTTCTGGTTCTGAATTATCTCCAAATACCGCCATATAATACTTCCCTCTGCCGATGTAAGCGGCTTCCACATAATTATGCCCTAATCCCTTTGTCATTTCATTTTTCTTCAATATTATAGGAACATCCGGGTTATTTTTCTGAAAGTTTTCAACAATTGTTGAGGTATTATCACTTGAATGATCATCAACAACTATTATTTCAAAAGAATGGCCTGTAGCTTTAACGGAAGACAATATTGTTTCTATTGTTCTTTCTATGTTCCTATCCTCATTTAAGGCAGGCACAAAAAAGGTTATTTCAACACTATGTTCTTTTATCATGTTTTCATCTTTCGTAATATCCATATCATTTAGTAATCAAATTGCGTACATTATAATGCACGCAATATGTTGAGATCTTCCGATGTAAACTGACTTGTATTCATCTTCCCTGTAGCCCATTCATAGCTACCGGATTTTTAAATTTCCTCTTCCTTTTTTAAAAGTTCTTGATTTTCTGCAAGTCCCTAAAGTTTCGTATTTTGCAAAGGAATAGCAATAAATATTTTACATAATCAGTACCCATATCTTCAGCGAATGTTAGCGTTTTTCTGATTTCATCCCAAGTTTAACACTGTATCTTTGTTGTAAGATTTAACCAATTCGGCGGCTTTATGTCCTGTTGGCCCGTCCTAGTCCGTTAAGACAGTGATACCAACAAAGTCTGGTTTGAGATTTTTCAATGCGAATTTAAAACCATCCTCGTTCAAATCCAGCAAACTAGGGCCTAAAATCTTTATTTTACACATATTTCCAATCATCGAAGCTAAAAGGCATAAATTGTATGGAATAAAGTGCCATAAAGAATTTACATCCCATGCGCACCAGCGAAAATTCGGCACAATTAATACAACTCTTAATTTTTTCAATTTTTTCTCCTCATTATCACTTCCGGAGGTCTCTATAATATTCATAGGTCTTTCTTATTCCTGTATCTATCTCGGTGCAGTTAAACTCGGGAAAACTATTTAGAAAATTGGTAGCATCAAATTCAATATTCATTTCCTTAAAATCTTTATTTTCATCTGATGAAACAACTTCAAGGGGGTAATCACAGAGCTTTTCAATTATTTTGATAACATGATTTATACTAAAACTTTTTTTATTCACAGCATTAAAAAGACCCTCTATTTGATTTAAAATAATGGTTTTTACAACCTGGGATACATCATCAATGTATAAAAAGTTCCTCATTTCGTTACCGGTACCTCTTATTTTAATTTTTTCTCTATTAATTGCCGAAATTATAAAATTTTTTATGGGACTACTATGCGTATCGGCAGGACCAAAAAGAGCAGGTATCCTTAAAATTGTAAAAGGAATTTGTTTTGCCGTACAAGCACTATATAGAATAT
>JAJDAS010000386.1 GCA_029261755.1 Nitrospinia bacterium | reverse complement strand
TTTTTACCCTGGCTTTGATTTACGATTTTAAAAGCCAGCATGCGTTATTCAAAGAAGAGTTTTTTCCCGCCAACTCCATTGTCTTTCACGAAGGGGATCCCGGAGATAAAATGTATCTGATTCGGAATGGAGTTGTGGAAGTGTTTATTCATGCAAATGGAGAAGAAAAGGTAATTCGCCAGTTAAAAAAAGGCGAGTATTTTGGAGAAATCGCCCTCCTTGCGGAAGGAAAGAGGACCGCCTCCATTCGGGCAGTCACAGATCTCCAGCTATCAACTGTGGGGAGAGCTAACTTCCAATCCCTTGTTTCAAACCTGCCGGTCTTGGGGACGGAGATTAAAGAAACGTCAAGAAAGAGACAAGGGGGCCTCCCCAAGGAATTGGATGTTCGACGTTAAGTCTTTGCCATTCAACTTCGCTTTTTGAATTCCTGCTTAGCCCAATTTTCCGCCCACGAAACTCACGAAAAATCACTAAATATTTTTTTAGTGTCCATTCGTGCATTTCGTGGGCGGGGTATTTAGTTTTTCTTGGTAGTCCTAAATTATCTCATAGTTGTAAAGGAGAAAAATGTATTCATTAACCAGGAACATAATCAAACAAAATATCGCCGATTCGGCGGTCATCTTCAAAAGAGGGGAAAGCATTTTCCAAACCGGAAACTACTATCCCGAAGGACTTGATTTTGAAAAGCAATCCTTTCGATATCTTGTAGATGGAAATTACGGGGATTATGACGTAAGCGTGGATTTTAAACAGGGAAAGGTGAAATATTCCTGCGACTGCCCTTATCCCAGTGATGGATGCAAGCACACGGTTGCCATCTGCTTGGACATACTGGAGCAAGTGGCCCAGCAAAAGGAATCGCAAGCCAAGGGCGAAATAATGACGGCCAATCCTGAGGATGAAGATCTTAGCTATGAAGACATCAGGCTTCAGGCCTTGGAAGATAGAAAGAAAAGAGCCAAATCAGAGGAGTTCAAGATTACCCTGGGAGAAAACTTCAAAGGAGAACACCTTCTGGCTAATCCACAGGGGAAACAATACTTGGTTACCCTGCACGATCCAGCAGAAGGAAAGGGTCATTGTTCTTGTCCCGATTTCAACACCAACAAGCTGGGCCTTTGCAAACATATCGTTCACTTACATTCAAAAGCTAGGAAAAAAAAGGATTTTGGTACGCGGATCCAAAAAGAAAAATTTCCCTTTGTCCACGTCTTTTGGGACTCAACCACAGGCAAGCCCCGCTATTTTTATGACCGCAAGCTTCCTTCTAAACATCGTGAAGAGTTTACCCGCTTCTTCGATGATAACGGCCACTTCTTGAAAGATAATCTTGTTGAACTATACCCATTCCTGGAAAATATCAAAGGGGCAAAAAATGTCAGGGTGGAAGGGAATATCTGGAAAAAGGTGGAAGATGCCCTGTTGCAAAAAGAACTCAACCAGTTTATCTCCGCCAATGCTCCGCAAGATCCTTCATCGGTGATTAAGGCCAAACTCTACCCGTACCAAAATGAAGGTGTGAATTTCGCCCTTTATAAAAAGTCCTGCGTTATTGCGGATGAAATGGGGCTGGGGAAAACCCTGCAAGCCATCACCCTTGCTCTTTTGAAAAAAGAGGTTTTTGGCGTCCAAAAGGTCCTGGTGATTTCTCCTGCATCTCTGAAGGAGCAATGGAAGCGAGAAATCGAAAGGTTCAGCAATGAGAAAGTAACGGTGGTAACCGGGCATAAGGAGCAACGCCAGGAAATTTACCGTAGTGACGACAATTTTTTCAAGATTACCAACTACGAAGCGGTGCTCCGAGACATCATGGCCATCCAGCGATTCAAGCCGGACTTGGTTATCCTAGACGAAGCCCAGAGGATAAAAAATTTCGAGACAAAGACCGCCCAAGCCATAAAATCCATTCCCCACAAGCAATCCTTGGTCATCACCGGCACCCCCCTGGAAAACAAGCTGGAAGATCTCTATTCCATCATGCAGTTCGTGGACCCGGATTTCCTGACTCCTTTATGGGAGTTCGCCGCTGAATACTTCATTATCAAAAAGAAGAAGAAAAACAAGATCTTAGGCTATCAAAACCTGGAATCACTTCATTCTAAACTCAAGCCATTGGTCATCCGCAGAAGGAAGGAGGAAGTGCTGAAGGACCTCCCCGAACAGGTGACCAATACCTATTATCTGGACCTGACCACGGAACAAGCGGAGATACACTCGGGATACCTGAAATCCCTGCTACCCATTCTCAACAAGAAATTCCATACCCCCATGGACATCCGCCGCATTCATGAACTGCTTACCTCTATGCGCATGGTGTGCGATTCCACCTTCCTCATCGACCGAAAGACCAACCTCTCGCCCAAGCTTCAGGAGTTGAAGGGGATCATTTCCGACATGGTGCTGGAGAACAAGCGTAAGGCCGTGATCTTTACCGAATGGACCACCATGACCTTCCTCATCGGCAAGGCCCTTTCGGAGCTGGGAATCTCTTTTGTGGAGTTTACGGGAAAAATCCCGGTGGCGAAAAGGGAGAAGCTGATTACGGAATTCAGGGATAATCCGGAGTGCATGGTTTTTCTGGCAACGGAGGCCGGGGGTGTGGGGCTGAATCTACAAAATGCGGATTGCGTCATCAACTTCGAACTGCCCTGGAATCCTGCGAAATTGAATCAGAGAATAGGCCGGGTGATGCGGATCGGACAAAAAAGCAAGTGCATCAACGTGGTGAACCTGGTGTCTAAAAAGTCCATAGAGGAAAAAATTCTTGCCGGCATCCACCTGAAACAGGAGCTTTTCGACGGAGTTTTCGACGGTGGAACGGACAAGGTTGAGTTCTCCCAGGAAAAGAAACAAGAGTTCCTCAACAATATCAAGGAGATGCTTGGCGATGAACCGGCGCTGGAGACCAGGGAAATTGTTGATAAGGAAGAGCTACCTGAATCTACCCCCCATTTTTTAAATCCAAAGGTCCTGGAAGAACAAGAGGTAGAGGTTGCTGCCGAGGAAGCGGGGCTGGAGGAAGCTTACGAAGCCAAGGGGGAAGGAACGAGGGGCGATGGAAGCGAAGTAGGGGAGGGCGGAGAAAAGGCCGGGGCTACGCCCGCTTCTCCCGAAAAGATGGAAGAGGTGCTGGATAACGGAATGAAATTCCTCAGCGGCCTAATGGCCATGGCAACCGGCAAGCCTCTGGTGTCGGAGGAGCAAGGAAAGAGCATCAGCGTGGATAAGGAAACGGGCGAGGTGACCATGAAGTTTAAATTGCCGGGGTTTTGAAAAATAATACCATGGAAAGTGAAAATCTTTATTTTGACATTCTTTCTGGACTTGAAGAAAAAAATGTCAGATATTTGATCGTTGGGGGGTATGCCGCCATTTTGTTTGGCGCAAATAGAATGACCAACGATATGGACATCATTGTTGACCTTCAAGTGGACAATTTAAAAGCGTGTTTTGATGTTTTAAAAGCAAATCATTTTCTTCTTTTCCACCCATATATCAAAGAAAATGAAGTAACCCCTGAAAAAATACTGAAATGGAAAATTGAGAAAAATATGAAAGCCTTGCGCTTTGAGAGTAAATTACAGCCATTCTTAATGGTCGATATCATTTTGGACTTGCCAAAGGATTTTGATCTTCTCTATGAAAACAGGTTTCAAAAAAAAGCCGGGAAAAGTTCCCTTACTTTCATCGGAAAAGAAGACCTCATCGAAATGAAGTCCATGGCTGGGAGACTCCGTGATTACCAGGATAATTTTTCCATTACTGGGGAGGCCATCTGGCTGGAAAAAATGAAGGAAAAATACTCAAATGACAAAAGATGATCGAAGAAAAAATCAAGAAAATTGGGTGGACTCAGCCCTCGACATGGACGAATTCAGGGAGTGGGACGTTAAAAAACAATTAGAGGCAATTGCCGCCTTTGCAAAAACAACTTATTCTTTCCAAGAAAAGTTTCAAAAAGATGGTGAGCAAGGATCTTCTTCCTCACACTTCCCCGGAAAACAAACCTTGCAATGAAATTTCCCGCAAACCTTACATGTTGCGCAATTCTTGCAAAGCATATGCACCTGTTCATCGCATAAGGTGAATGTTCGGGTAGGGATGTAGCAGGATTAACAGCTTACAGGCTCCACCATCTTACGAAAAGGGCCCCACACAACTATAAAAAAAAATTAGCTTAGGAATTCAGGAAACTAGGAAAAAACCGGGAAAAAAGCTAAAAAGAATCTTCCTGCTTTTCCTGCCTTCCTAAGAGAGATGAGTTACTAAAGTATTGTTTCTTGATGCAAGACGTTAACATATGTCACTCCTATACTATCTATTCACAATAACATTAGTTTCTTTGAGAAAAACGTAGTGAGTTTCACGAGATGCCGGCCCTTGCCCGACGAAGCACTTCTTCGGCCGGGATCTCAGTTTCCATCCCTTGCTCCAACTCATCCAAACGGCGTTCTGCCTCCTCGGCCCACAAGGCTTCTAACTCCGTCTCTGATAGGTCATCAAGGCTTTTGACTATCTTTTTTGCAAGAGCCGCACGGTCTTTTAAAGGCAGCTTTTTAATTTGGATTTCAAGGTTTTCGATGTTCATATAGCTCTCCCTTTAAGTTGTATTTGGTTTTCGACTTTTTGCCAGATTTTCATACCCATTACAAAATGATCATCTCCGCCACCCCGGTTTTACTATAAGCTGGGCGATGGTTTCGAGTTCTTCTTGTTTGTTTTCGGGGAGGTGCTTTCAGGGGGGGGGGGCATGAACCAATTATATAATGGCGGGCTGATGCTAGGAAAGGGGTTGAATTTATTTCAGCATGATTAGGTTTCATTAAAAGGTTTTGCCCCCAGCCCTTATCTTGATAGGAACATTGTATCGAATAGGAAGCTTAAATACCTTTAAATAATGCGTCTGCATTGGTGGACAAGCTTCAGGAAATAGTTAGAAATGTGAAAGTTAAGTAGTTAAGTTTGATGCCCCCATTGCTATCGCTTTAGCCACCAACAATTGATTCCTTGAATTTGCTTAAAAAAGTCTGCGAAGGAAGGACTCTCAACCATAGAACTTACCCCACATTTCAATAACATTTCAACGCCAGTTGTTGTTTCATGATAGGTAGGTAAAATAGTTTTTATAATTGCTTTTCCATTCTCGCCATCAAAATGTCTATCATTGCGATATTTCCCTTTACTTTTTTGTGATATTTGTGATCCTGCCAAAATCCAGTTTTCAATCATTCTGTCAGGAATACCGACCACTAATTTGTCACTTATATTTTGTTTTCTAATTTTATCAAGTAACATAGTCTTGACTTGGGTAAATTGTTCTGTACGGCATTCTCTATCAATGATAACGACAATAGTGGTACATTTCCCTTTCAATAATCTACATTGCGTAGCAATACGTTTGGCTATAGCTTCTATAGATACATCCCTGCCATTACAGCCAATAATTCGCACAACTGAACCAGGACAAGCTCGTCGGATTTTTTTTTTCTAAATGACCGTCAACCATGAAGGCAAAGTTAGTCTTCATCCAAGCTTCCTGAAATGTAATAGTAACCAAGTCCAAAACCAGTTTCTTTTTGTTTTTGAGCCGAAGAGCAACAGGGAATAGAGAAGGATTCTTCGGAGTAGCAACACGGTTGCCACACTCCAA
>JAJDAS010000385.1 GCA_029261755.1 Nitrospinia bacterium | reverse complement strand
ATGGACAAGGTTAAAAAGGGGATAATCCCTACGATTAATAATAAGAATTACATGCTCATTGAAGTTCCGGCCAATTCAATACCTATCAATTTTAAAGAGACTGTCTTCGAACTTCGCCTTGCCGGTATTTTCCCAATTTGGACCCACCCTGAACGGAATATTCTTGTACAGGGTAATCCGGAGATCGTTTACGAGGTGGTGGAACAGGGCCTTTATATTCAGCTCACAGGCATGAGTTTGACAGGCGGATTTGGGAAGCCCGCCATGAAATGCGCGGAGAAACTTCTAAAGGCAAATGCGGTTCATAATATCGTCACGGATTGCCACTCCGCAAAAGGCAGACCGCCTATCATATCAGCAGCGGTTAACAGGGCAAAAAAAATAGTAGGAGAAAGGGCCGCGAAAATGATGGTCCTGGATATACCGGATGCGGTATTACGGGGAAAGGAAATCAGTGAATTCGATTTGACAATCGAAAAGAAGAGGTGGTTCTTTTTTTAGAAAAATCGTAACTACTCAGGTGAAAGCTAAAGAGTGGAAGGGGAAACCGGGATGAAAAAAATCTATGGAATCACCATGGTTTGCATTATGGGAATTATTGGCTTTGGACTTCTTGCCGAGGCCGCAGACCAACCCAGAGCCTATCGCAAGTGCAAGATGTGTCATAAGGTTCATAATGACCAATGGACTATTACCGTGGGACCGGGCTTGAAAGGGATTGGCAAGAGGGCCTCCAGGGAATACCTGGAGAAATCCATCATGGATCCTCAAGGCGCCTTCGATGCCGGGGGGCCGGAAATAGAATCCATGAAAAAATGGCCCAAGTTCAAGCCTCAACTGGTCATGCCCGAAGTAGTGAAGGGCCTGACAGACGATGAGTGTAAAATCCTCATCGAGTATCTTTCCACTCTGTAGGTTTGCCATGGATGGCGCTTCAATTAAATTTATCAATCTTTTACCTTTAACCGGCAATAATTGAGAGGAACTTATGTTGATACAAACAAAAAGATGCTTGTCCCTTTTTCTCCTGTTTATACTCTGGTTTGCCCTACCTGTTTTTTCCCAAAACCTTTTGCTGGGTGGCAATCAGGACAACTTCAGTTATGATTTTGCCAACGAAAGTTTGGGAAAGAAGTTGGAGGATTTTCCCCTCATCGACCAGGATGGGAACCCTTTTCAGACCAAAGAACTTTTGGGAAAACCTTTCATCGTTACTTTTATCTACACCAACTGTCCGGTTATTTGTCCTAACCTGGTTTTAGCCATGGAGGAGGCAGTGATTAAAGCCGGGTCTCGATTTGGAGTAGAGTTTCTCGCTTTGACGGTGGTCTTCGACGTGGAAGAGGCTAAGCCGGAGATCTTGAGGAGTTATGGGGAAAGCTTTACGGAAAGTTTCGACAACTGGATATTTGTTTCCGCCGAAAGCGCCCAAACCATGCTGGCCTTCACCAAACAGTTTGGTTTTCAGTACAAAAAAGCCCAGCAAGGGTACGACCACTTGATGCTAACCAGTGTGGTGGGGAAAGACGGAATCATTCTGGCCCATTTTTTTGGCCAGGAATACGATCCCGACGAAGCCCTCAAGGCTCTGAAGCGTACCACCCCCGTGAAACCGGGAATTTCTCCTGGCGCCAAAACCCTCATTTATTCCATTTCAATTGCTCTGATTATCTTTCTATCAGCCATATATTTCTTCATCATTAAACCCATCAAAAAAAAAAAGGACGAAAAGACCACCTAAATTGAGCAACCAGCTTTCCTCAACCATTCCTAAACCCAT
The DNA here is from genome assembly GCA_029261755.1 of Nitrospinia bacterium. GTDB lineage: Bacteria > Nitrospinota > Nitrospinia > JACRGO01 > JACRGO01 > JACRGO01. Next base: position 10,421 of record JAJDAS010000385.1, on the reverse strand, counting down.
AATAGCCTCTTGCCTGGCATTATTTATTGGTTGCACGGCTATTGAACACGAAATCCCTTTCATCCTCCAACCTGAAGATGAAAGGCCGAGAATGACCGGCACATTCCAAGACAGCACCATGGGGTATGGTACCGTTCAAATGGTGGATGAGGCTACGAAAGAGAGTTTTTCCGGGACCTATCAAACCAGGAACCCTTCCGCACACGGCATGAAGAAAAGAATCGTAAAAATGACGGGGGACAAGGGAACCAAGCTGGTTTGTGAATACAAGTTCAACTTCAAATCAGGCCATACGGCAGCCATGATGGCATGGGGAGGGACCCTTGGGACAAGGATGCCGAGCTATTACGGAACCGGCAAATGCACGGACAACTATTCCCGCAATTACTCCATGGTGGTTTCGTCTTCCGAAAAAGAGCTGAGTAGTCCTCCCAGTGGGCGCGGTTTGTCAACAAAGTAAAGGGATTTTTCGCACGGTAAACTGAGCTTCCCGGGAAATATTGAAAAAAGAGTTTTTAATTTTTTAAACCACCAAGATTCAAAAATCTATCTTCGCGCCATCCGATACTCCCTGCAAAAGGGCTTCTATTTCACCCTGCTTCAATACAGCCCCCCTCTTCTATTCTGAAATTTTTGCTAATCAAATTGGAAGTGTCTGCCGTTAAGATTGTCAAAGACACCCAAAAACACCTTGAAGGGGGAAAAGTTATGAAAAAGGTGAAAAAGGGGGGGGCGGTCTTTTGGAGAACAGCAACTCAGTATAAATATGAACCGTTCACCCAGTTTTTAAACAAAAAGCGTTATCGGCAAATTTTTAGTGGGGAGGTCCCTCAGTTTTTCAATTCCAATGGGGATTTCCAACATCTGGTTTGCAAAAATTACTTTAAGGTTTCGGTATAGAGAAACACCGGAAGTGATAGCAAGCCGAACTCGCGAAGTGGTGCAGTTGGTGGGGCTGGAAAGTACTTTTCTCTAGCCCAACTGTGCTTTCGTATGCTGCGGAGCATGCCGTAGCCACTAAGCCACAAAGATACAAAAAAATTTAACCACTAATATTCACTAATCCTTACTAATTATTAAAATATTTATTAGTGTCCATTAGTGGTTAATATCTTATTTTTTTCTTACTTCCTCGCAGATTTTTCCCTCATCCAAGCCAACGTGCTTAAACTAACTCTTTTCCCTTTCCAAGAACCAGCTATCTCCGAAATAAGGTACTTAGCTCCTACTTCCCATACGTCCTTTCCCAGTGCTTTCGCTCTACCAGGAGAAGTTGAATATTCAAATGAGTCCGCACGGTTTGTCAGCAAAACAAAGGGATTTAAATGAGTTTTCGGGAAACTTGACAGCTCCACGCGAATTTCATAGTATAGCGAGTCCAAAATTTCCAAAATAATACACAACAAGGCAACCATTCCAACTAAAAAAATTAAAAGACAGAACACGGATGAACCCTCTCCTTTTTGCCTAATTACCAAGATATTTACACCATCTTTTGTGTATCAAAAATTCCATGGCTGAAAAAGAAAATTTTACATCACTGAAAATCCTGGTGGCGGAGAGCCAGCCGGAGACAGCCCAGCTTATCCTTCAAATACTGGGAGAGGCGGGGCATTACACGGCAGTAACCCAAACAGGAGAGGAAACGCTCAAGTTTCTGACTGAAAACGAACTAGACCTTTTGCTTCTTTGGCAAAAGCTGCCGGATATGGACGCCATGGAAGTGATGGAAGCGATCATACAAAAAAACATCTCTGTGCCTGTGGTTACACTCACCGCACATGGAGAGGAACACCTTGCCACCGAGAGCATCAAAGCCGGTGCGGAAGACTATGTGGTTATGGACCAAGATTCTTCTTATTTAAAGACCCTCCCCAAAGTTGTCTCACGAATCCATGAACGATACTCCCTACATAAGCTGTGCGAAGAAAACGAGAAACACCGTCACGCTCTATTTCACTTCAATCCAAATGCCGTATTTTCTCTGAGCCGAAACGGAGAATTTCTCTCCGCTAATCCGGCCACCGAAACCCTGATTGGCCATACCAGGAAAGAACTTTTTCAGGCATGCCGTTTCACATCAATGTTGCCGGAAAAAGAAGTTCCAAAGTTTGAGGAATTTTTCAAAAAAACCATGAAAGGCGAACCTCAAAATTTTGAGACATATCTTGTAGATAAAGAAGGGAATAGAAAAGAGCTGGGCATGTCCATGGTACCCATTATAGTTGGCGCCAATATCCATGGGATTTACGGGATCGCTGATGATATTACGGAGCGAAAATCTGCGGAAGCAGGATTGTATGCCTCCAAGGAGAAGGCGGAAGAGGCCACCAATCTAAAAGACAAATTCATTTCACTAGTGTCTCATGATCTGAGGAGTCCTCTAAGCACCATGTTGGGTTTCCTTCAGTTGATTCGTAGCGATATGGTTGCAGCCTCCATTACTGAAAAAACAAAAAAAATGCTGGATTCAACCATAGCTTCCGGCCAAAACATGCTCCAACTGATCGAAGAATTATTGAGCGTCAGCAGGTTAAAAACGGGTAAGATCAAGCCGCATTTCCAATTTATGGACGCTTACTTTTTTGCAATCAAAGCCATGGCCGATCTTTCCCCAATGGCAGATAAAAAAGGGGTTCGGCTTATCAACCACATACCAGAAAAGACGCGCCTCTACGTGGACTCCACCCTGTTTAATGAGGTCATCTATAACCTTGCCAGTAACGCGATCAAATTTTGCAGCGAAGGGGACCAGGTCACTTTTTCTCTCCCGGAAGGAAAACCAACAACCATTGCCGTAACCGACACCGGTAAGGGAATTGAACCGGAACGCCAGGAGACGCTCTTTTGTTATGAGGTTAAAACATCGACGAAAGGCACTACCGGTGAAGTCGGAACGGGTCTGGGACTACCCCTCAGCCTCGATATCATGGAGGCACATGGCGGCTCCCTTAGGGTGGAGTCCAAACCAAACCAGGGTAGCACCTTTCTGGCGGAAGTTCCGTTAGTGCGGCCCACCATTCTTCTAGTAGATGATTCAACGGTGATTCAAAAAACTTTGCAGGAAATGCTGAAAGGGGAAGACGCTCACCTGGAGAAAGCCGGGAATGGGCAGGAGGCCCTGGAAATTATTCAATCCAAGTTGCCTCACCTGATTTTGCTGGACCTGTTTATGCCGGTTATGGACGGTTTTGAACTACTGCAAACCCTGAAAAATGATCCGCAAACAAATAAAATTCCCATTATTGTTTTGACTGCGGCCGGCAATATTGAAAACCGCGAAAAGGCGTTCAAACTTGGGGCGGACGACCTTGTCACCAAGCCCACCACAGAGGACGAACTGTTGCCACGTATCAGGAAACATATTTTATCGGGGTAAGGTTTTGGAGGGAAGAGGAAGGCCAAAAAAATAGCTGCTTTTTTATGCAACAGGCAGACCAACCTTAGTTCAAATAACCCAGGCTCTTCAGCGCTTCTTTCGTCTGATCATCCAATGCGCCAGGCTGTGCAGCAGGACCTGGCGACGGCAAGGCCGCCAGATACTTGTTAAGTCTCACCAGCATGGCAGTGGTCCGTTGCGGGTCGCTTCCCACCAGGTTTGTATCTTCCCCAGGGTCAACGTTCAGGTTAAAGAGCATATGGTCCCCCTTGCTGTTCCAGGTAAGTTTGAAATCTCCTTCAAAAAAAACGCCCGCCAGTGGCCATCCTTGTTGAATACTTGCAGGGGATAGGTCTCCGCGATAAGGGGGTGCCCAAGCTGAGGAGGAACCCCTCCCTGAATACCGGGAGGGGCGGGAATTCCCACCCGCTCCAGGATCATGGCGAAAATATCGTTCAACTGTACCCGCGTGCCCGAACGGCTCGGAAGGACCTCTCCTCTGGGGTACTTCACGAAAAAGGGCACATGCAGCTCTTCCTGGTATAGATAGTTCCCATGCCCGAATTTCCCGTGCTCACCCATTAACTCACCGTGGTCTGCGGTAACAATGATCATGGTGTTTTCATAAATTTTCAGGTCTTTCAGCTTTTGAATCAGTTGGCCGATGTAGTAGTCCATGTAAAATATCTCACCATCATAGAGCGCGAACAGTTCCTCCAGGCTAGGCTCCCTGCCCTTGGGGATGTCGTTTCCCTCCAGGAATTTGGCGCCGAAGCCTTCGGGAGCGCCATAAGGGCTGTGGGGATCAAAGTAGTTCAGAAAAAGAAAAAACTCCTTGCCCAATGACTGCTCTATCCATTTGACGGCGCGGTTGTTGATTTGCCTGGCCAACCTTCCGTTTACAGTGCCGATTTCATCGTCGTCATAATAATCAAAACCCTTATTCATGCCAAAGACCTTTTTAAGCCAGGGGCCTCCAAGCACTGCGCCGGTCTTGTACCCCTCGTTACGGAGAGTTTGCGCGAGGGTCACTTCATTTTGAGCCAAACCTCGCGCCCGGTAAACTTCCCATTCCTTGGATCCCTGGATGGCGTCCAGTAACTGCAAGGGCCCTTCCGGGTCGTACTGGGCACCATGGCTTGAAGAGAACTTACCGGTAAAGAGGGAGGCGTGGGAGGGAAGCGTCCAACTGGAGGGCGCCAAGGCCCGTGTGTAAAGCACGGATTCAGCGGCCAGTTTATCAAGATTCGGGCTGGTGTCTTGAGAATGTCCATAGCAACCGAGGTGGTCGGCCCGCGTTGTGTCCAGAGTCATGAGAATAATGTTGGGATTTTTTTTCTGCTTCAGCCGGGAGCCGCCGCCGAGTAAGAGCCCGCCGGGAAGGCTGGCGGCCAGCCCGGCGTTTAGCCCGTGTTTCAGGACCTGGCGCCGGTTTATTCTCTTACTGTTTGTCTCTTTTGTGTCATGTCTGTTTCGCCTTAATTAGGGAGTTACGTTCCCGGTCAGGGTAGGCTTTCGGAGGGGTGGAGACCGTAACATCGAAGGTTGTCGAAGAAATAAATGGATGGTTTGAAGGAATATGATAAGTACAAGCAGAAAGTGAAATAAAGTTGAGGGAGACTCCTATTTGAAAAGTTACGGTTTCTTATATAAAAAAATCACTACCTTAACTTTAGTTAAGTCCACTTGAATCACTTCCAACTCAATTCCAGACCAACTGATCTTGCGAGAGGTGTATAAAATCGAGGAGGATGTTCTGGCTTTCCACCAAAAAAGGATCGGGTAGCTCTTTTTCGCCGGCTTCCCCCTCTTTCTTCTCCTTTTCTTTTTCTTTTTCCAACTCGGAGAATTTTTCGATGGGTTCCAGACCTTTAGCTTTCCGGCGCTTATTTTCCATCTTCAGCCGTCGCTGTTCAGAAACTTCCCGTTCCATGTTTCGGGTTTTCTCTTGCAGGGACAGCTCGGTTCTTTGCCTTAATTCATTCAGATATTCTATTTCTTCCACTAAAAAAGAAAAATCCGGTGATTTTTTAATATTGTTTGCATGCAAGACCTTCAACCGGGCAATTTTGGTTTTTAAGTTGGGGTACGGTTCGAAATTGGCAGGCCGTATCTTATCCCATGGCAAAACATTGGTTAAAGCGCTTTCGCCTATTTCTTCATTGTCATATATGGATGGGAAAACAATGTCAGGAATCACTCCCTGGTGCTGGGTGCTTTCCCCCGATATCCGATAAAATTTGGCGGTGGTTAGTTTCAACTCGCCTTGCTGAAGGCGGAGCAGGGTTTGCACTGTGCCTTTTCCGAAGGTCCGCGATCCTATGATGATCCCTCTCTGATAGTCCTGGATGGCTCCGGCAAAGATCTCCGAAGCGGAAGCGCTCAAACGGTTGATCATTACGGCCAAGGGGCCGTGATAAACCATCTCAGGATCCATATCGTTCAGTTGTGTAACTCCTCTCCCTTCTCCGCGCACCTGGACCACCGGACCTATCTCGATGAATAACCCGATTAGTTCATTCACTTCCCGCAGAGAGCCGCCGCTATTGTCCCGCAGATCAACAATCAAACCGTCTACTTTTTCCTTCTTTAGTTCTTCCAGCAAACGTCGTACATCTCGCACGGTACTTTTGTAATCTTTTTTACCCTCCCGGAGAGCCTGAAAGTCGACATAGAAGGCAGGAATATCAATGATTCCGATCTTCATTGATTTGCCTTTATATTCCATTTCGATCAACTTTTTTTTGGCGGCCTGTTCTTCCAGCTTGACGGTATTCCTGGTAATGTTGATGGTCTTGGTTTGGTGCTCATCTTTCTTATCTACAGGGATAATCTCCAACCGAACCAAGGTCTTCTTTGGTCCACGGATAAGCTCTACCACATCATCAATGCGCCAGCCGATAACATCCACCATCTCTCCATCCAAGCCTTGTCCCACACCAACGATGAGATCTCCCGGTTTTAGCTGTTTGGATTTGTCCGCCGGACCTGCCGGAATCAGCCGCACTACTTTGGTATATTCGCTTTCGGTCTGGAGAACGGCGCCTATTCCTTCCAGGGATAACCTCATTTGGATATTGAAATTTTCCAGCAAACGAGGGGAGAAGTATAAGGTGTGAGGGTCAAAGTTTTTCGTAAGAGCATTCATGAATCCCCTGAAAACATCCTCGCTCTTGGTCTGTTTTACTCGGTTCAATTGGTTACGGTAACGTTTTCCCAAGAGTTCCGGGATATCTTTCATTGGTTTTCCAGCCATTTTGAGATTCAAAACATCGTTCTTCAGGCGTTTACGCCATAAATTGTTCAGTTCCTCAACACTTTTTGCCCAGGGTGCGTTTTTTCTTTCTATTTGGATACTCTCACTAATGCTAAAGTCCAGGGTGTCAAATTTGTTATTGATGAAATCCGTTAAATAGAGAAGCCTTTCCTGCAAACGTTCCTGAAAGCGGTTGTATATGAAAAAGGCCGGCTCAAGTTCTCCGATCCTCAAAGCTTCGTCTAAAAGATAGCGGAGAGGTTCAAAGTTTTGAATGTCCTTATCAAGGAAAAACATGCGCGCCTCATCGAGTTCCGTCAGATAAAGATCAAACATTTTATGGGACAACTCATCATTTAGCTCCATCTTTCTGTAATGCTTATGCCGTAGTTGGTTCAAAATTTCTATGCATAGGAGAGAATGCTCGTCGACGGGAGATAGGGTGTTCGATGGCCCTGCCGAAGCATGGGAGAATGGAGGCGCCAAAGAGAAAAAGCTTTCCGATGTGTTCTCATGGAGGCGGGAATTCCCGTAGAAGTTCCCGTTCCCTGCAATACATAAGAGGCAAAATGATGCAATGGTGGCGATCAAATATTTTTTCAAGTGATTCATTTGGCTCCTTTTTCCTTAAAATGTTGGCCTGTTTTCATCGTTTAGCTAATTATGATTTGCCTTCGGCTGAATGTCAACTTTCCGGCCCTATGCAAGCCAGTTTTTGTAAATAGCTCTTTAATCCCAGTCATTTTCAGTGAATATTAGGAAATTTGCCCACCAAGCTTATGTTCTAGATGAAATTGTCTTTTTTAAAATGTGGCAGGTTAGTGAAGACGGGTGGAAGCGTCCGAAGGAGCAATGTCAAAGGCTGTTCAATTTACCTTCAATTCAGGGAGAAGGTGTTTATAATACTTGAAAAAGATAATGGAAAAGGACGCCGATGAAATTTGCAATACCTACGGACTTAGAGGCGAACATTTTCTGAAAGAGTTGTTTAACAGGTATAATTGACCGTCCTGAACTATAGTGAAGCAGTAGTTTTTATTGTTGATATTCTAAACAATGCTTAACTCAACATGTTTCCCCAACGCGGTCAACGCGCGCTCCATAGCGGGAAGCCTTGTACCGTGATGCGGGTCAAGAATGCGGCGTACCTCTTTTTCATGCATCTGTAATTGCCGAGCCAATTCCGTTTTTGAAATACCCGCTTCTTTCATGGCAATGTAAAGAGCCGCTTTCAACGCTGTCTGTAGAGGAAGTACTGCCAGTTTGTCTCCCTTACGACACTTCGAGGGAACCGGGATTTTCATACCATCATCAATGCGGGCGGCGATTGCTTCTTCCAGGCAATCCGATGCCTCTTCCAGGCATTCCCTTATGTTATCTCCCTGGGTTATGGCTTCCGGCAGGTCGCGAAAAGTTACCACAAAACCACCGTCTTCTTTGGCAGGTGTAAATTTTGCCGGATAATTGAAACGAAGCATATTTACCTCCTATTAGATTTCTTCTTTTTTTATACAGAGTTGCTTAAGCATCGCATTCATCGTACCGGTTTTCAGTTCCTCCTTTGGATTGCGGACTATCGTAAATGCAGCTCCATAATACAGAGTAACATGGCTTCCTTTTCCACGCTTTTGATCAACCCTGCATTCAATGTTGCGTTGCCTGGCTAATTTTTGAATGCGCTTAATAAACTCATTGCCCCTCATATTGCATTTTTCGGACAGTTATGTCCGTCCCTCAATTATGTTATAGTAAAATTTATTTTTTTGCAAATAATAAAATGCCATCTATTTAAAAAGCATTGCTCTCCTTATTTAAGTTACCAATGATTTGGGATCGTCAAGTATATCAATCATTGTTTTATTTGTTCTGAAAAATCCCATTCCTGCCAGCTTTTCATGGTATTCATTTTATGCTATTTTTGCCTGCTCAAGGCAATGAGAGAATAAAGCATATACCAGCAGTAAAAGATCAATTAGTGGTAATGAAAGCGCCAATTAAGCACTCTCCAGCAAAGTTTTAAAAAGAACTAATCAGATTCCGGAGTCCTTCGCTATTCTTTTGGCAAAGGATTTGTCCCAATTCCAGAATGACAAGCTCATCTTCAGGATCAGCATTTAAGGACTTCACAATCTTTAGTTCTTCCAAAGCTTTTTCCCAATCGTTTGCCAGAGAAAGGGCAACGATAAGATTCAGATGAATTCGAGGATTTTCCGGCTCGATTTTCAAAGCTTTGTGATATTCCCGTGCGGCGGCAAAGTAGTCTCCCGCACGGCGGAATGTAATCCCAATCTTGTTAAGGTAGTCGGCATTTTGGGGTGACATTTTCGAGGCATATAGCAGGATGGAGCGTACCTGTGCGTTATTTTTTCTGAGGACCCGCATGGTTTCCGCTCTTGAGGAGTTACACCAGTCTGCAACATTTCTAATCTCCGATTCTCCCATTTTATTCAGCATCTCCTGTCCCGTTTCCAGTGAACGCTCTGCGATTTCTACAAGGGCCTGCAAGTCCATGTTGGAGGCTCCCTCTTCCAGGGCGTTCCGGGCAGCCTCAAAATAATTTTTTGCCGCTCCTAAAAAATCATTTTCAATTTCATTGATTTTGCCCATTTTAAAGAAATAATCCCAGTTTTTGGGAAAGGTTTTGATTAGTGAAACCAAATAATCCTTGGCTTCAGGATAGTCTTTTTCATCCATATAAAACTGGTAAAGGGCATATAAAACTTTCCAATTTCCTCTATCGATTTCATGGGCTGCGGCAAATCTTTTTCGGGCTTTCTCTCTCAAGCCATCAACTTCATCAGTTAAACCTTGGAGTTTGTGAACCAATGGATCGTAAGCATCATCATCCGAGGAAATTCCCTGGAGTTCTTCTACGATGGGGTCCAATTGGAGCCGTAGAATTTTGCTAAATTTGTTATACAACTTTCCTCTCAGAAGCTCCATTCTCAAGCTGGAGCAAATCTTCGGATACTTTTGCCCATATTCATCTATGAGCCCCAAGGTCTTTGGCAACATGGAAATATTTTTCAATTTGATATTTGTTCTTACTTTCAACTCCAAATCCAGGTATTTTTGGTTGGAAATTTTATAACTGATCATTTCCTTGAGAATTATTGCGATGGTAGTTTCGTCGGACCCTTTTAAAATAAACCGAAAGGGCAAATGGGCAATCTCCTTACGAATCCGGTGAACATTTTCCAGCGTGGCTTCATTGGTATAAATGGCAAGAGGAGTATTCCAGAGTTTGGGGATTTTCTCCATGGAGCGGACAAGGCCAAATATATTCACTTCATCATTAAAAAAAATATCCGTGATTACCAGATCCACATTCCCGCCGGATCGGACCATAAGCTTGGCCTTTTCCATAGCCTTCCCGTTATTTTTTAGCTTGATAACTTTAGCGGAATCGATCCCGGCCAACTTCAAACTATGAATCAATTTATTCAGAGCGGAAATATTTCTTTCCACAATAATTATCGGCATGGGAATGTGCCCCGAGGTGCTCAGGGTTTAATGTTGATAAAGTTTGTTTGGATGCAGCGCTTTATTTTTTTTGCAGGGACTTCCGTGGCTGCTGTGTGACTTGAAATTCTGGTGGGATTTACGGCTACGATTGGTCTCTCACAATCTAAACCCTAAAATATCTGTAACTATTCAGCAAAATTGATAAAAGTTCCTTGAAAAAGCATTTTCAATGCAAGGAGAGAAGTGGTTTCATGTTTCCTTGCGGTAGACAAGTAACTTCTTACTCTGCAAAATATTTTTGCTCCATCCATCGAACGAAAG
>JAJDAS010000384.1 GCA_029261755.1 Nitrospinia bacterium | reverse complement strand
TTTATCATTTCCTTTAATACTGTTGTACAAATCTTCTAAATTGCTACCTTGAGTTAAATATTCAGCACCACCACAAGTCCCTATACCATGCAAACCTGCTATAAAGAAAATTTTTCCATTTTTATTTGGACGATCAAACTTTTCAATAAGACAATACTCTCTTTTATCATCAATTTCCTTTTCTCCCGGTGAAGTAAAAGTCAGACCATGAGGGCTACATTTTATTATTGGGTCTGCTTTTGGCCCAGCAACCAAAGAGTAGGGAAATTTCTGTTTGTCCATATAATCTATAATCTTTTCATCTAATGTTCTATGACAGATTAAAATAATATGCTTTTGTTCGGTATCGAATATTTCCTTTAATTCCTCGTCAGAAACCTTAATCTTAATTGTTATATTGGCTTTTAAATTTTTCAAAAAATTCTCAATAGTTCGCATAGCAAGAAGGTCTTCGGTTGCAACGGTTGGAACTCTACGTCCAGTCACCATATGGCCTGGTACAACTATTAAATATGGTAAATCATCAAACTCCCAGATTTCCCTCTGGCTTTTTTTTTGTATTTCAAGCGATTTCTTTTGTTTTTCTATATTTATTAACTCTTCATATGTATGACCCTTTGCCCACGATTCTTCAAAATTGCTTTCAATTGAATTTAGCAAATTGGTCTGTGGACCGCTATCATCTGCCAACCAAAAACCTCCCCAGTTATCTCCAAGATAGGGAGACCCCCCTTCTTCTCGGTCAGGGTTCCAACTATAAAACCCGATATGACCAATACGATGTTTATTACTGTTTTTCAATATCATTCCTTTGAACAAAGGTCGATTATCATAAAAACGAAAATCAATATCATCATTACTAATAAAGTTTGAATTACTACCTATCATATTCGCAGTCATTCTAATTTGTTCTGCCTTTATCCAGAGACATTTAGTTGATAATTTACCATTTCTTACCTTTTCAGAAAGAAGGTTATTATATTTTCTTTCTTCCTCGGCTTCTATTAACCAGTTTCTAGCAATAATCCTTATTTTTATACTCCCCAATTGCGAAAGGAATTTGTTTAATGTTTCATTTGTATAAGAAAAAATACTAATTTCTTTATACTGATCATCCTTCTTCCGATTTTTATTTTGATCCCAAATTTTTGTTACCCATTTTACTAGGTTGTCAGATTTATGCTCATTTATTAGCAATTTAATAAGAGATTTCTGCTTGTCTAAAGTATAACACCTTCCTAATTTGAGGTTTTCTGATGTTTTGGTGAAGCGATTTCGGTATTCAACTGAAAGCGACCTATATATTTCTTCTGTGACGACAACATGATCTTTGACTCCGACGTTTCTTTCTTCTTTAGATATATCATTAATAACAGTAGAAGATAGAATTTCATTATCATGAGAATTGTGCATTTCGCCGGAATGACAAACTACTCTTAAATGAATTAAGTCGGTAGATAAAAAATTTAGGCGTTTACGGGAATTGTTAAAATATGAAAGCAAGTTGACTAATTTATCACAAATATCTATCAAGGCATCATAATTACCAGAATATGCATATATTAAAAGTCCTCCATCGCCAGCCCAATTAACTATTGCAATGGGATTACTCAAAAACAAAGATTTAACTAATTTTTTTAGGGCGTCTTTAGTATTTGCTATTCTTGCTTCATGGTCAGTAAATTCAGACGAACTAACAATATCTATAGTTACTACTCCTGCTGTAAATGTCTTTTGATCTTTATAGTGATCATTAAGAAAGGTATTTATGTCCATCTACTTAATCCTCCTAATATAATTAAAGAAAATATGAATGGCTATTCGTTTTATGGTTAGGCTTAGTCTTTGTTTAAAAAAATATGGTTTTAAGATTTTAAATTTAAAAACTCTATTTTGGAGCCCGAAAAGGTTGTTTTGCCTCATTTTAGGACAACAATTGAAACTAATGTCTGATAAAACAACTCGTTAGCTTGGTCCGTCCCAAGCACACAGAAAAACAGAATTCAAAAATCAACTTACAACTATCTAATTAAAATAGAAAGGGAGCCACCTAACCCCCTGCTCCGAGTCTTGCTCCTTTAACCGCGAGCCTTGAACCATGAACCTGATAACCTGAGCAGTTGCCAAAAATCATTCAATTCTGTGGGTTTCTGTACTACAAACTATGAAAATATGTTTTTTAAGCACAGTTTTCCATGAAACCTTTAAAAACAAAAGAATTTTTAACCACTAATTCTCACTAATCTTCACTAATTTTTTTAAGTATTTTATTAGTGCTTATTAGTGCCAATTAGTGGTTTAGTTGAACTAAGTTTTTTGTAGCTTTGTGGTTAATATGTTTTGGTTGCGGCTTAGCTTTCCATAATATATCTGAAAAAAGGAGCAAACACAATGCAAAACAGGCATCTCAAAAGCTGTGCCAAAACCAGCGTAGAAGGACGACAAGCAAAATAACCTTAATATTCAAATGGTTACAATTTGAAGGCCGAAAAAACAAGGAAGAGGAAATAAA
>JAJDAS010000383.1 GCA_029261755.1 Nitrospinia bacterium | reverse complement strand
GGGTTTGGCCTCTCCTGCCAATCAAAAGAGCCCCGTGCTCTCCATTAATATTCAGGTAGATGGCCTGATCAGTGTCTTCCCGGCTTACCTCATCTTCGATTTCCATTATGGCCAATATGTTTTTCAGTATGTTTTCAGGGTCCTTTCGGGGCTCTTCCGGTGTTTCAGATTCCTCCGGAATATGACGGTCCTCTTCTGAATCTTCCACAGCCACAGGGGCAGTGTCCCGATTTCCATCGGATTCGACATTGGAAGATTCATCCGCAAGCGATCCCTCTCCGCCTTGTTTGTCCGTATCATTTTTTGATCCAAAAAACCAAACCATTGCTGTATCTCCTGAGGTGAAAGTGTAACAGTGTGAATGATGAAAAATGACTATGAGGTGAATTTATGGATGTAAAACTGCTGGGCGATGGTCAGTATATTATTAATCAGCCAATAAATTACCAGCCCGGAGGGGAAGTTTAAAAAGAGAAAAGTAAAAACGATGGGCAAAAGCATCATGATTTTTTGCTGTGTCGGGTCCCCCACGGAAGGCGTCATCTTCTGTTGAAGAAACATGCTGCCGCCCATCAAAATGGGAGTTACGTAATAGGGGTCCTTTTCAGAGAGATCCATAATCCACAAGGCAAAAGGAGCGTTTCTGAGTTCAATAGAAACCAGCAGAACATGGTAAAGGGCTATAAAAACGGGGATTTGCAGAACCATGGGCAAACAGCCCCCCAACGGATTCACCTTGTTTTCCTTGTAAATTCGCATCATCTCCTGGCTCATCATCTGTCGGTCGTTCTTGTACCTCTCCTGCAGAATTTTGACTTCAGGCTGGATCTTTTGCATCTGTTTCATCGATTTAAAACTCTTGTGGGATAGCGGAAAGAAGAGGACTTTAATAATCATCGTTAAAATGATGATGGACCAGCCGTAGTTGCCGGTCATGCTATAGAAATATTGCAGGAAATGAAACAGAGGTTTTATCAAAAAATCAACGTTGTTGCCGAACCAGCCGTAATCTACCAGCCTTTCCAGGGAGTTTTTATTCAAACGAACCAACTGTTCCGTTTCCTTCGGTCCGAGAAAGAAAGAAAACTCTTCTTTGAAAGGATAGCTCTCCAGGCCATACTCCAAAGAGACGCTGGGAAATTCGGTTCTTCCCCTGTCAATCACCGCAGCAGCGTGGCTTCTCTTGGGAACCATGGCAATGGCAAAATATTTGTTTTGATGGGCGGTCCATTTCAGGTCGCCGCCATGGCGGACACTTTCCTTATCTTCCAGCTCATCGCCGTCTTCCGCCCTTTCCTCTCCCACCAGGGTCGTAGGACCTTCATAGGTATAAAAATCCTTTTCAGCTTTGCCCGAATAGACACCGTCGTTCCATGTAAACCTAACCATCTTTAGTGGCTGGTTTCCATAACGCATCTGGACCGTGCAGTCAATCAGGTAGCTGTCATAGTGGAAGGTAAATTCTTTGACCACCTCCAACCCGGATGGGTCTTTCAGGGTAAAGGTGAGAGTGGCATCTGGTTTGGTTTCCGAAAGAACAAGAGAGTCCGTGGACGCTTCATAGATGCTTCTACCCACAAACATGGTAAAATTCCGGTCTTCCAGGGTAATTTGAGGAGATGGAATGTTCCCTTCCGGGGTTTGGATCAACTCCAGCGGGTTGCCATCCTGGTTCGTATATTTGAACAAGAGAAAGGATTTGATTCCCGCTCCAGCTGTGGAAAAAACTACATCATGGCCTGGCAGCTTAACAGTAATATCTTTGGCTGTTTTATCCAACTGTTCGGCAAAAGCTGAAGTGGCCTTCACTGCCTGCTGCTCCGGTTGAAACGCAGGAGCCGACGACGGTGTTGGAATTTTCGGTATGGGAGCAATGAGGGACTCCTGGGTCTTCGTTGGTTGAGAAGTGGCCGGACCTCTTGCCACCCTTTCTTCTATCCGAGGAGGGTTTCTTAACGCTTCTTCTTCCCTTTGGGTCTCCAGAAAATAGTTCCAGCCGGCGAAAACCAGCATGGACAATACAAAAGCCAATATGGCTCTAACTTCCATTAGTTACTCCATTTAGGGAAATAATCTCATAATAAAAGGCCAAACCATATGAAAAGGCTTGTGCCTATCTTCAAATCTTCAATTTTAAGGAACCGGGTCTACCCCTCCTTCATGGAACGGATGACACTTGCAAATTCTCTTTAATATGAGAAGTATACTTTTACTCAGGTGGTGCTTCTCCAATGCCTCAATGGCATAGCAGGAGCAGCTAGGGAAAAACCGGCAAGTGGGAGGAAGAAAAGGAGATATAGCTATTTGGTAAATTTTTATGATAAACGCCAATAATCGGCAAAGCATGGCAGTTGATTTTGTTGTGCGTTGATTTAGCGGGCTTCGGAGGAACTTTTGCCCCAGTAGCTGCAAAATTTTTCTTCCAATTCCCTATAGGGATGCTCAAGAATCCCCGGTCTGGCAATAAGAACTAAATCAACACCTTTTTTTACCAATCCCTTATTTTTCCGGAAAATTTCTCTAAGTAATCGCTTAACTCGATTTCGCACCACGGCATTCCCTACTCTTTTGGAGACGGAAAGCCCCAGCCTGGTTTGATCCCCTGGAACGGAAAGGATGCGGACCTGAAGGAAGGAACCGATCTTGCCCCTTACTCCTTTTTTATAGATCGCCTCGTAATCTTTTTTTTGAACCAGGCGTTCTTTCCGTAAAAAACAGTTGGGTTTCATCGGGATACTAAACAGTCAGCCGTTTTCTTCCTTTTGCCCTTCTTCGGGCAAGGATTTTCCTTCCGTTTTTAGTGCTCATTCTGGCCCTAAAACCGTGAGTTCTTTTTCGTTTAAGTCTATTTGGTTGATAAGTAAAAGACATTTTTTCACCGCTTGAATGTTAAAAGAATCATATATGGTAACAATTTAAATTGAATTAAGTCAAGCTTGTGAAAGCCTTTGAAAGCCCAGGTAGAACAAATGATAAGGCAATGGAAAACCAAGATTTTTTACTTTTAGTTTTGCTGCTTTTGGGTTTGCCTATTACCGATTTTCCGGCCGACTTCTGCTACATGCCTCCTGATTGAATCATTTCTCAATCTCTTTTCTCTCTATGAAAACCTCGCTTCCTTCTTCCAACCCAAACCTCTCCGAAGCATCCCCGTTTTTGACGAACAACTCCACTACTCCTTCGCTGTTGATCAAAGCGGAGAGTTCGTCTTCCTTGGATTCCGCGTAATGGGTCCGTAGCGGAATTTCTTTGAAACCTTTTACATGCAACTGCCACTCTTCAACCTTTTCCCCTGGAGGCAGGTTCAGGTTGGTGGACATATTTCCAAATCGGTCCTTGTGAGTCACCTCCCCCTTCATTTCGCCTCCCGGCAGAGGCTCCGGCTCGGAAAGCTTAAGCAGACCGGGGTCATTAATAAGCTTGCCGAAAGAGTTCGGGTCTTTCCCAAGGGATAGATGCGCCGCAACGGGAGCAAAGATATCCCTACCATGAAAGGTGTTGCTGACGGGGTGGAGAAAATATTCCGAGTTGAGAATTTCCAGGACAAAATCAAACCCCTTGCTTTTTAAAGGAGCCGTAAGAACACCGTTGTCCGGCCCAATGAAAAACCGGTTTTCGGACTTCACCAAAATTTTTCGACGGTGGGACCCCACTCCGGGGTCCACCACTATTACATGCAGACTGCCAGATGGGAAGTAGTCCATGGAAGAGTTTAAAATGCCTGAGGCGCGGAGAATATTTCCCTGCTCAATTTCATGGCATAAATCCACGGTCACGGCATGGGGATTGATACCCCAAATTACACCTTTCATAATTCCTACGAAGGGGTCTTTTGCACCGAAGTCCGTTGTGAGGGTGATGATTCGTTTTTCCATGAGTGATCCATTTCTTACATCCAGGGCTGCCAGGGCAACAAGAGTATGTATGGTATTTAGGCGAATTTATAAAGCAAATCCATTATAATGAATGTCACTTACACTCTACCGCAATTGTTTTTCGGTATCTTAAAATTGACTATACCAATTGCTAAGCATTAACTGCAACCAAAATTTGATTTTATAAACCGAACTAACTATTCAGCTTTTTTAAGCAAAAAAACATACCATGCCCTTGTTTGGAGCGCTTTTACATCCCCCTTTATCCCCCTTTTCTAAGGGGGAATTAAAACCGCCTCCCCCCCCCGGTGGGGGGGAGACAAACCTAATTCCCCCCTATCAAGGGGGGATAAAGGGGGGTGTAACAATGTCTGTACGGCAAATAAAGTCGTTCTTAACCAACCTAAACTGAACAGTTACAAACCGAAAATCAAATTGGTTTTAGTATATGAACTACCAGGAATTAAAAAAAAATATTCGAGACGCCGCAAGAGGCTTCAAGAAAGGGCTCACGAAGGTGAGAGTCCTGGTGGTGGAGTATGATGACACCTCTTCGAGAATGCTTACCAACGTCCTGAAAAGCATCGGATTCCAGCTAATCATCACGTCAAAAAAAACCTCTCATGCCCTGGACCTCATCGAAAGGGACCCTTTTGACATCTACTTTATCAATTACCGTTTGATGGGAGAGGATCTGGGGATCAACCTTATCGACCACCTTTACGGATACGGATATCAGGAAAAGGCCATCACCTTTCTTATTTTGAAAGAGAAAGAAAAAATACCTCCCGATTTCCCCCCGGAATACCACACGGAAGGCATACTCCAAAAGCCTTATAAGGTCTCTAAAATTTGTACCCTGGTTAGCGATGCATGTACCAAAAAACTCGTTCGACTGGAGACAACTCAACTGGTGAGCGCCAATAAAGAGAGGGAGGCCATTGTTCTGAACCTTCAGACCACGGGTAAGAGCAAAAGCAAAGTCTGGGGTACTTTGGCCGCAGGACAGATTTATGAAAAAAAGGAAAATTACGAAAACGCCGTTACCCTCTACAGAGCTATTCTGAAGATTTACCCCAACTGTGCCATCGCCTTCGACGCCATAGGTTTGGTCTTGAGAAAACTGGAACGGAACATGGAAGCAGAGCACAATTTCCTGTCAAGCGCCAACAAAAACCCCTACTATCTTCGAGCCAAACACCACCTTGCCGAACTTTATTATCGAAATGGCGAAAAGGAAAAGGCCAGAAAAATCCTGCAATTGGCATTGAGAATCAATCCCATGAATGTAGTCACCAACAAGGATCTTGCGCAGGTTTCCATGGACCTGGAGGATTACGAGTCGGCCAAGCGGGCGTTGAAAGTTGTTCTGCAAGACCACCGCGAAGGAGAAAATCCCAACGTGCTCATCGATTACGGAAACGCCTTGATGATGAATAATGAACTGGATGACGCCATTGAAAATTTCAACAAATCGCTGAATCATTGCAAAACACAGGAAGACGTGGAAGAGCATAGCAAGGTACTAAAATCTGCCCTGACAGCCAAAGGTAACTGCTATCTCAAATTCGATGATCCCGAGAAAAAGAAGTTAGCGGCGGGTTGCTTCCATGCCGCCGAGAAAGCGATGAATAAGGTGGAGGTTTCGGAAGAGGACCGTGATGAATTTAAGCTCTCCGTGGGAAATTCCTATCTGGAACAGGGAATGGACGACGAGGCTGGAACCGTCTTTTCCGAATTTATCGACAAAGACCCCAAAAACAAAACGCGGCAAAAAAAGGTTACCGGTATTTACAAACTGTTTGATAAGGTGCAAAGCGCTGTGGACCTTATTGAAAAGGCTGTCCAGAAGGCCATGGACAATATAGCGGAAAAGGATAAAGAAAATAGAAAATTAAGAAAGGAAGGAAAGTTCCGTGAAGCAGTAGAAAGTTATGAAGAACTCATAAAACGTTACCCATCGGATGATGGACTCTATTTTAACTGCGGGCGAACTTATATGGAATGGGCGAAAAAACTTGGAGAAGGATCCGAAGAGGGGATGGAGAAGAAAAGACATGCTTACCTCTGCTTTAAGTCCGCTTTGGACCTCGACCAGGAAAGGATCTCGCCCGCTCTGGATGCCATCGGAATTGATAAAGCTGAGCTTGCAAAAGCCAGGGATCATGCAAAAAAAGAGATTGCCGTACCACCTCCACCAACGGCCGCTGTGATTGAGTTGGGGTAACAATTGTAGATTGACTATTGTTGATTGTTGATTGGTGGTAGTTTTTTTGAATAGAACATTCCTCAAATCATCAATCATCAATCGAAAATTAAAAAAGGAGATAAAAAAAGATGAGTACGGATAGAAATCGCCACGTTGGAGAAGGTCAACAGGAGCTGGAATCGCATCTTAAATCTTTACTTACCAGCACCTTTGCCTGCCTCAAAACCATGGTGGATGGAAATGAACACCTGAAGAGAGGTTTTGCTGATCTTGCGGAAAATGCTAAAGGAGTTAATGATTTGGCTTCCTGTCGGGACCTTCGGGGAAAGTATAAAAATGTGCTGCTTGATTTGGATCAGTGGGAGATGGCCAAAGGGAAATGTGGGAACAATGGACCAAAAGAAGTGCAGGACTATACCCTGGTGGATGATGAAAAGCTAAGGCTCTCTTTGGATGTCAACAGCGCCTTTGCCAGGGGAACGCGATTTCTCTACAGAGATGAGGATCTCTTCCATGGGATGTTGCTGGAGCTTGAGAAAAAGGGTTTTTCTTTTCAACCGGAGAATGTGTCCAGGGTAGCAGGTCTTATCAAGAATTTCTTTTACACCAAGCTGAATGAATCGGAAGTGGTGGAAAAGGAGAAGGGAGAGCTGAAAACCATTATCAAATCGCTCACCGAAACCATGGAGGACATCTCTTCCCGGAACAGCAACTATCAAGGCGGTTTAAAGACTTATGCCACGAAGATCGTGGAGGCGGTGGAGATCGGCGATATTATTAAGATTAAGGAAATTATGCGCAAGGAGACCAGAAAGGTACTGGAGGAATCCGAAAACTTCAATACAAAAGTTGCGCAATTTGAAGAAGAACTAAAAAATTCGGCAGAAAGAATCCAAATCCTGGAAGAAGAGTTGTTGAAGGTGAAAGAAGAAAGTTCCACAGATCCTTTGACCAAGGTCCTCAACAGAAGGTATTTTGATTTGAAAATCCAGGAGGTGGTAAATGAATTTAGCCGTTACGGTTCCGATACGTGCTTTGTGATGCTGGACATCGATTTTTTCAAAAAGCTGAATGACCGATACGGTCACCAAGCTGGGGACAAGGCGCTGGAAGCCACGGCTAAATTGATCAAGGAGTCGGTGAGAAAAACAGACCTGATCTTTCGATACGGCGGCGAGGAGTTTGCAGCCATACTCTCCAAGACCAATATTGAAGATGGCAGGAAGTTGGTGGAAGAACTGAGATTGAGGATTGCCGAACAGGTATTCGCCTATAAGGGAGAACCCGTTTCCGTGACGATTAGCTGCGGAATTACTACCATGCAAAGCGGAGATACCGCCGAAAACCTGGTGGAGAGAGCTGATAAGGCCTTATATCAGGCTAAAGAAAACGGGAGAAATCGTGTTATTGTTTACTCTTGAACCCTGAACACATCTACAAGCAATTTCTGAAGATCCGATTTTCTGAATGGTTTTTGCAAATAAGGATTCCCCGTATTTTTGGAGAACTCACTGACCTCGTTTTCAATGGTCCCGGTGATGATAATGAATCGGTTAACCATTTGAGGGTTGATTATTACCATTTCGTTGTAAAGCGATATTCCGCTCATTCCAGGCATTTTGAGGTCGGAAACCACAAGGTCAAATGGCTCGGTTTCGAGGATTTCTAACGCCTTGGCTCCATTGGTTACCGATACCACTTTGTGTCCGTCCTTTGTCAGGATCCTTTCAAGGAAATCCCTGATAACCTCCTCGTCCTCTACCACCAGGATGTTTTTCGCTTCCATCAACTCCTCTGTTATTTTTTCATCCTTAATGGTTGGATCTATGCTTTGGGAGGCAGGTGGGAATTTTATAGTAAAGACGACCCCATCCGGTTGATTTTCCACGCCAATGGTTCCCCCATGGTCGGAAATGATTCCGTGGGAGATGGAGAGACCCAAGCCGGTTCCCTTTCCCACGCCCTTGGTGGTAAAAAAAGGATCGAAAATATTGCTAATTACCTGCTCGGGTATGGGAGAGCCCTCATTCTTAATAGTGGTGATGATTTCTTTTTCCGGCGTTGCATGGCTTTTTACCCACAAGTTTCCTTTTGGATTGGAGTCGTGCAAGGCATGGATAGCGTTATTTAGAATATTCAGAAAAACCTGTTGGACTTGGTGAAAATCCGCGAAGATCATTGGAGCGGCTTTATCGAGTTCACGGTGAATCTTAATGGTACTAGTTTTAAGCTGATAGCTAACCAATTCAATGGTGTTTTCGATTACCTCGTTGATGTCGATGAGACCTTTTTCCATCTTGTATTTTCTTGCGAAGGTCAAAAGGTTTTGAACGATTTTTTCGCAACGCTGGGCTTCCTTGAAAATCTTTTCTATATCATGTCTATTAGCTTCGGAAATATCCGGATCATCCATCAAAAATTCGGAATACCCCAATACACCGGTAAGGGGATTGTTGAGTTCATGGGCGATCCCCGATATCAATGTTCCTAAAGAGGAGAGTTTTTCGGCTTGCATCAACCGTTCTTGAATTTTTTTCCTTTCCGTAATGTCACGGGCCACGGCGAGGATACCCAGGAAAACTTTATTCCTGGAAGCGTCTTCCGAGTATAAATCCTGAGCGCTAATTTCTACCACGGTGGTTTCCATCCCGGCATCCATGGTCTCCTTTCCTGCAATTTCGAGCCTGGCTTCAAATTCTTTTCTTTCCTTGTCGCCCATGCTTTTCCCCAAAAACTCTTTTTGGACTTTTTCTTTATCCTCTTCAAAAACTACATCGATGAAAGGTTTGCCGATGATTTCCTCGGGCTTCAATCCTAAAAAACTTTCAGATTTCTTGCTGACAAAACTGAAATTTCCATCCGGATCGATGATGAAAATCAGGTCGGAACTGTTCTCAACGATTCCTTGATATTTTTTCTCAGATATCTTTTTTTCGAGGTTTTTTTCCTTGAACTGTTTGTCGATGATGCGCAGGTTATACTTTTTAAAGGCAAGTTCACAAACTTCCGCAATCTTTTGCACTTCAAAAGGTTTCCGGATGTAGTCATCCGCACCCTCCTTCATAAACTTTACTGCCGCAACCTCGGAACCATGGGCGGTGAGGATGATGCTGCCGGTATCTGGGAAATTCACCTTCAGCCACTTTATTACTTCCAAACCATCCACCTCCGGCATTTGGTAATCAAGGAGCACCACTTGGGGTTTTACTCTTTTTATCACTTCCATAGCCATTTTGCCGTCTGTGGCGGTTTCAATTTCATAGCCCTCATCCTTAAGAATCAAGGTAAGGGCTTTGAGGATGTTCTCGTCATCGTCGGCGATCACCATTTTCTTTTTAAAAACAGCAACCCCGCCTTTCTTAGGCTTTTTCCCGGAAACGAGATAGGTAAAAACAAGGATCAACAGGTCTTCATAATTATAAGGAGCCTGCAAAAAATCGGAAGCTCCCACATCGTAGGCCAATTGCTGGGCATTGGTGTCCTTATACGTACCGGACAGCAGAATGATGGGAACATGGTGAAACTTCTTGTACTCAGGAGAGTTCAAAATCTTGCAAAACTGCCAGCCGTCAATACCTGGCATATTGATGTCGGAGATAATCAGGTGAGGTTCAATCCTCCCAATAGCCTCCAGGGCATTCTTGGAGTTGGAGAAAGGGGCAATATTTTTAAATCCAGCTATACGAAGCTGGTGGCAGGTAGCGTTGGCTCCTTCGTCGCAATCATTGATTACAATTATTCTTTCTTCGTACATTTTTTTACAATCCGTAAAAGCCAACGAAAGTATTGAGATCTTAAATTAAGCAAAAAAGCCCTAACAAGATTTCCGTGAAATTGTGCCAGAATACGCCATTATGTGCAAGTAAAAAAACTTTTTGGATTAAGAACGGGGAAACGATTGGTTGGAGATAGTAGGAAAGATTGAAAAAAAATGTGCTGGCGGCCTATTGAGTATTAAATCAGCTCCGTGAGCTTTCTCACCACCCACCCTTTTTTCCGGTCTTTCAGCTCGATCTGCATCCAGTCTCCCCTGGCGTCCAAAACGCGGAACTCTGCGCCATCATGGAGCTTGAAAAGAACCACGGAGTTGGGGTCGTTGGCGGAATGGATAGATACCTCTTTGTGAACCACCGCGCCTTCCTGCGTATAGCTCTCCTGGTAATACTTCAATCCGGCCGAGGAAGATAGAAGAAGAAAGAGAACAGCGAGGCCGGATAGAGAAAGACCCAGGTAATCAAATTTCCGGTAAAGCCGCACCGTGGCAAGAACCATAAATAGGGCATAAATTACCGCAACTGCTAAAAGGGCTTCTTTCAAGGTGAGGTCGTTATGCCAGAAGAAAAGGATACCTAAGGTTTTAAGCCCCTTATTGTCTTCAATTTCATCCTTGGCCTCCTCCCTGGCGTAACGCAGGTTGGCCACAAGCTCGCTGTTTCTTGGATCATAGCGAAGGGCCTTTCGATAGTGGACAATGGAGTTCCCAATTTGGCCCAGCCGGAAATAAGAATTCCCCATATTGTAAAAAACCGGATAACCGGGACTGGACTTAGCAACTTCCTGGTAAACTTCCAGTGCGGCCTCATATTTCCCTTGGTTATATAGTTCATTGGCCTGATAAAAATTCGGAAGCTTTGAACCATCTTCGCCGGCGTGGGTAAATCCAATGACCCCAAAAGAAGCCATTAATATGGTAAATAAGGTTTTCCAAAATATTTTCATATCGCTTTGACATCCTCCACGGTTTCGATAGATATTTTTTCCGTCTTCATAATTGAAGTGAAGCTGAATCGACAAATCTATTCTACGGAGGCATTTTGGGAGAATCAATAGGGCCGTTTCTCTTTCATAGGCCTTCAATGGAGAAAATGTGGAAGGTCAGCTAAATGTTAGCCCAAAGATAAGGTTTTCCCTGACTTGATTAATTCCACCACTTCATCTTCCGGGAGGGGTTTGCTGAAAATATACCCTTGAATTTGGTCGCAGCCTATCGAGCGGAGAAAATCGAGTTGGCCTTGTGTCTCGACACCTTCCGCAATAACCAGCATCTTCATCGCATGTGCCATGTAGACTATTGCCTTTGCTATGGACTGGGAGTTTTCGTTGGATTCCAGATCGTCTATAAAAGCCTTGTCAATTTTAAGGATGCTCAAAGGAAATTTAGTTAGGTAGCTCAGTGAAGAATAGCCCGTCCCGAAATCATCAATGGATAAGCTAAATCCTTCATCACGAAACTCTTGCAGGATTTTAATAGCCGACTCTACGTTTCTGATGATCATGCTTTCGGTCACCTCTAACTCCAAATTGCTTGCTTTAACTCCGAATCTTTTGATGGTATCCATAACATCTCGGATCAGGTGCAAATTCTCAAGGTCTTTCGTGGAAAGGTTTATGGAAACATTTAATGTAGAAGAAATTGTTTCTTGCATCTTTTTTATAAAAGAGCAGGTTTTTTGGAGAATCAATTTATCCAAAGATGTGATTAGCCCCGTTGTCTCGGCTATGGGGATGAAATCAGTGGGTGAAACAATTGTGCCGTTTCTAGGCCAACGTGCCAGGGCCTCCAAAGCTACCATCTTGCCACTTTTTAAGTCGACCTTGGGTTGGTAATAAACGAGAAAGTTGTCATCATTTATTGCCTTGCGCAAACCGTCTTCCAAATCCCTTCGTTTCATTGCCTTTTCATTTAAGGAGTCCGTGAAAAACTGGAAGTGGTTTTTACCGAAGTCCTTCACATGATACATGGCCATGTCAGCGTTTCTTAAAATATCAGCCGATGTTTCTCCATTAAGCGGGTAAATGGCAATGCCTATGCTCACGGTAGTAAACAGCTCATTATTCTCGTGGTGAAAGGGATGGGATAGGGCATCGATAATTCTTTTGGCAACAACCCCGGCTTCCTCTATATCAACTAAGTCATCCTGAATAACGGAAAATTCATCACCGGCGAGGCGAGAGACGGTATCCACTTCTCGCGCACAGTTACTAAGACGCTTCGCCACTTCTCGAAGCACAATGTCTCCCGTGGCATGGCCCAGGCTGTCATTGATATGTTTAAAGTTATCAAGGTCAATAAAAAAAACGCCTACCATGTGTTCTTCGCGTTTTGCCCTGTTTATTGCCTGGGTCAAGCGATCCAGGAAGAGCTGTCGGTTTGGAATTTTAGTCAAGGAATCATAATATGCCCTGTATTCGATTTCTTTTTGGTTTTTTTTGATTTCGGTCATATCGTAGAACATAGCTGCATAGTTGGTTATGACGCCATCGGAATTTTTTATAGCGGTTATGGTAGCCATCTGAGGATACACTTCTCCACCTTTACGCCGATTCCATATTTCACCCTGCCATTTTCCATATTTCAGCAAACTGCCCCACATATGCTGGTAAAAAGACTTGCCATGCCTTCCTGATTGCAGGATATTCGGATTTTTCCCAATGACTTCCTCGGCGCTATATCCCGTCACTTTGGAAAAAGCCGGATTTACGTAACTAATACTGCCCTGAGCATCCGTAATGGTAACTCCTTCTATGGAGTGCTCGATTACCTTTTCCTTTAATTTCCGTTTCTCATAATTAAGTTCTTTCAACAATAAATGAGATTTAACCCGTGCAAGTAGTTCCTGCATATTGAAAGGCTTTGAAACAAAATCGTTGGCGCCTATTTGAAAACATTTCACGATATTGTTTGTTTCTCCGTAGCTGGACATCATTATTACCGGTATGGAACTATATTCTTCATTGGATCTCAGGGAAGAACACACCTCGAAGCCATTTTTTTGGGATAGCATGATATCAAGAAGGATGATATCCGGATTGAAGGAATTGATCATATCAATTCCTTGTTCACCGTCTTCGGAAAACGCGATGTTGTATCCCTCACTTTCAAGAACCAACTTCAGAGCTGCGCTAATATGTTCATCATCTTCAATCACAAGAACTTTTTCCATTACTCCTCCTTGTTTAAAAAGATTAAGAGTATTCTTTTTAGAATTTTAAATTGTGAGGGATAAATTCTTAGAATGGGCACGTTAGTATCTAGGTTTTTTGTACCTGTTCACAGGCTAATTTTTCAGGCCCAAAGGGCCGAAAGCATATAGCCGGGGGCATCGCCCCATAAGCGCTAAGTTGTTTTGGGGCAATATTAATCCAAAAAATACTTAGAAACCTGACA
>JAJDAS010000382.1 GCA_029261755.1 Nitrospinia bacterium | reverse complement strand
CCCTGTGGAGCCGCAATGCTTGTTTTGCCCGGTTAGGCGATTTTATGCATACTGGTTCCACAGCCCTCGGATGGAGCATTGCCCGCTGATCGAGTCGGTTGCCGAGGGACAATGGAGCCCGCGTCAAAGGCTCTTAGAATTTTTTCAAAGCGCTAAAGTGTTACAAAAATGAAAATTTTCAGCATTCGGACAAAAAAAAATCGACCCGCTATGCGAATCGATTTCCCCTGACGACCTTATGCTATTCAATTTTTCACCACCTTTACCAAGGCAGGTGGACCGGAAGTTATTCCGAAAGAACGTCTTTCAGCATT
This sequence comes from Nitrospinia bacterium, assembly GCA_029261755.1. Taxonomy (GTDB): domain Bacteria; phylum Nitrospinota; class Nitrospinia; order JACRGO01; family JACRGO01; genus JACRGO01. The sequence goes on along the minus strand of JAJDAS010000382.1, from coordinate 16,699 downwards.
TTCCCCGCGATATCCTTCGAGTCAACGTGGTAAGTCCCGGACTTAATTTCCTTGGCAATTCTGTCCACTAGTTCCATCCGAACATCTGGAGAAGATTTTGCCACTTCGTTGGACTTATGGATATCTCGTGCTTTGGAAGAAACGCTTACCGTGGAAGCTTCCGAAGACTGAGAGACTGAGGAATATGCATTGGCTTTCTTCCCCGCAGCTTTTGGGCCGGACTTTACTTCTCTGGTCCTTGCTTTTCCTAATTCTTTTAATCCTGCATCGTAACCGGGTATTTTCATGACTTTCACCCTGAAATATTAGTTAAACTTTTTTCTGTTCTACTACTTTAACGGTGCATATGGAACTAACTTTAGCAAAAAAACAAAAAAAATTCAATTATTTAAGGGATTTCCTTCACCTTGCCCCAAATAAAAATGGGATGATATAATCCAACCAAGTATTAAACGTCTAACCAATTGAAAAAATGTCTAAAATGAAATTTGAAAAAGCCTTGGCCCGGCTGGAGGAAATTGTTGAAGAACTGGAAACAGGGGAAGTAGATATTGAAAAATCCCTGGAGATCTTTGAAGAAGGGGTAAAATTGACCCGCTTTTGCTCCAAAAAGCTGGAAGACGCAGAAAAAAAGATTGAGATACTGACCAAGGACGAGAAAAACGAGTTTGAGTCTCAACCCTTTGAAAATAAAGAAGGCAACTCGTAATGTTTAGAGGTGTTAACCCTCTCAACCCCTGATTTCATACAGTTTTGCGCGTTAATTAGACATAGGAATGTTGGAATACCGGAATATTGGAAGTATAGCTGAAGAATTTTCTCGGTTATTCCATCTCTTCACCATTCCAACATTTCCGGGCTCCTTTAAGCCTTACCACAGTTTCCCTTTTCCCTCTTTATGAACCCAAAGCGTTACTCCACACGTTCGCCTATAGAATAATGTGGTTAAGGCTTGAATTTGCATCTCACCTTCAGGCTATCTTTCACCGATCCATAATTGCGAAAGCCATGGAAAAATAGGATGCTCTAAAAATGACAATCAAAAAACTACTCTTGGCACCCCTAATCTTTTTTATTTTACCATCTTTTCTTGTGGGGTGTGATGCCCAAGATCCACACTTCCATGGATTTGATCTTATTTCTAACCCGGACAAGATCAAAATGGTGGTTTCCCACGAGAAGAAAATTGGGAATCTTCAACTGGAGCAAAAAACGCTTGCGTTTTCCCAACAACTAAAGGCATCCAACAAAGCCAGTGATCTTTATGTCGCACCTATTATTGATGATTTCAAAAAGCAGGATCGGCTTGTATTGCAATTTCCTTTGAAGTTTGAAGGTGAAAAATCCCACCCATCCTTAACCAAAAAAGAGTCCAGGGAAAGAGAGTTTGTGGATGCCTTTAAAAAAATATTGTCACTGGATCGTCAGGCGCTCGACCCCGCTTCATGGGAAAATATATCAGGCAAGTGGAGTATCTCCGGTGGAAAGGTCACACCCGGAGAGTCGTTCCAATTACAAGGAATGGGTGACGGTGGAAACAAAATCCTTTTCAATAAAAATAACGTATTTGCAAATGGGGTCATAAATGCAACTATAACCTTCGACAATAATAATTCCCTTGGAAGTGATCCTGACATCTTGGCAGGGATCATTTTCCGGGCAAAAGATGAAAAAAATTTCAATCAATTATTAATTGACGATTCAGGAAGGGCGAAAATTTGCCGTTACTCCGAAGGTCTTAGGCATTGTTATGACGCACATGTAACCATTTCACCGGACCAGGGAAAGTTTAAATTCATGCTTGCGTTTGTAGATGAGGCTGCTTTAATTTTTTCCAATGGTAAATGGCATAACATGATTTTACTCCCATACGTAATCCAGGACGAAGGGTTTATTGGACTGTTTGGGTTTGGAGAAAACGCCAGGATCTTTTTTGAGGATATTAATTTTGTGGGAAAGGATCAGGGGCTAATTCCAGAAAATAAGAAAAAAACTAATATGGCCATGGGACAGGAAATGTATAAGAACTCAGGTCTTCTCGTAAAGAACAAAGACAATAGCATCCTTACCATTTCCCCAATGGGGAAAAATCAATTGACATTTTCCACCCTCGCATCAAACCTCCTCCTTTCCCGGGTGGTACTGTCAGCCGCTCAACAATCAGACCTTTCAAACCCGTACTGGGTGATCGAAGGGAACAATGTAAACCTCTTTTCTTCCAAGACTCACATCGCAAAATTCACCATCCCCGGTGAGATCAAGGAAGTTGCCCTGATCAATGGAGCCAAAGACAAGCCGGAAAAGCTCAGCATCCGGTTGGCCCGTGAAAAAAGCGAAGGGTTAAACGAAAGGGAATCCTTAAAGGCTTTTGAAGAGCGGTTGGTTTTGCACGATTTATTAACAAGCAAAAAAATCACCAGCGCCGGAGGCTCCAAAAGGGTCCCCACATTCCGGGTGAGAATCGACCAGGATACACGGGACTGCTTCTCCTCGCTGCCCACCACTGAAATTCACTTTAGCTCAAAGGTCCCGGCAAACTCCTTCTTACACCTTGGGACCGGGATCTTGCCCCAAGCCTTTGAGAAGTCGGATGGAGTTTTGTTCCAGGTCCTTGCCGGTAAAAAAGGCAAAAAGGCCCAGGAACTGATGTTCGATTTTTTTGATCCCCAAAAAGAAACGAAACCAAAATGGAAAGACCATAAAATCGCTTTAAAGGGTTTGGAGGGTGAAGAGATTGAATTTGTTTTAAAAACTACCGGAAAAGGAAACATGAAAGGACGCGAAAAGCCTTATAACAATGACTTCGATTTCGGTTTATGGTCCAGGCCGGTGATACTGCAAAAGAAGAATAAAGATAAACCAAATGTGATTTATATTTCGCTGGATACACTCAGGGCTGACCGTTTGGGTATTTATGGCTACCACAGGAACACCAGTCCGAATATTGACCTTTTAGCTAAAAAAGGGGCCATGTTTAAAAATGCTTATGTTCAAGCGCCCTGGACAACCCCAAGCCACATTTCCATGTTCACCTCCCAGTATCCATCCAGCCTCTCAAAAAGTTTTGATCTTGGGGCCTCGTACCTTCCGGAATCTGCGGAAACTATTTTTGAAATCCTCGGCCGGAACGGATATTTAAACATGGGTTTTTCCGGGGGCGGGTATCTATCCGCCACCTACGGTTTTTCCCAGGGATTTTATGCATATAAAGAGATCTTTGATATTGTGGTGGCATTTAAAAAAATGGAGGATTGGCTGGAGAATCATCATGAAGATCAGTTTTGCCTTTTATTTCATACCTGGGGCTATACCATTTACAAGGAAAAAAAACATGAGGTGTTTGGAGATGAGGATGATGTGCCATTTGGCGACCAATACGATTCCAGAATTAGGTTTATTGATAATTTTATAGGACTGTTAATCAAAAAGTTGGAGCTTTTAGGTATTTTAGATGAGACGCTCATTGTACTTACCAGCGATCATGGCGAGGAAATTTACGACCATGGAGGAGAGGGGCATAGCCATACCCTTTTTAACGAATTGCTGAAAGTGCCTCTAATCGTTCATTATCCCAAGAAAATCAGGGAAGGTGTTGTTCCGGAAGACAGCGTAAGATCTTTGGACGTTGTACCGACAATCCTGGATTACCTTGGGATCGAACCGTCAAACAATATGGAAGGCGTTAGTTTAAAAGGTTATGTGGAAGGGACAACCAACGGGGATCTACCGGTCTTTAGCGAAGGGGTGGATGAATCAAACCCCGGCATTATACCGGGCCAGAAATCATATATTGCAAAAGACTATAAGCTAATTGTAGGGGACCCAAAACCGGAGGGCCATTTTAATAAGGCGGCATTGTTTAATATTAAAACCGACCCTTTGGAAAGAAAAGATCTCTTTATAGGCATTCGGCCAAAAGATATTGAAATCGCTAAGGATTATGCATCAACAATAAACCGGATCGGTAAGGCAAACAAAGAAAAATTCAAGGCTTTGAGTGCCAAGGGACGGAAAAAATCTAAAGAGACCAAGGAAACCCTGGAGGTGTTGAAGGCGCTGGGGTATATTCAGTAAGTGGAAAAAGCTTGTCCGTCATTTTTTTTTCGAGAACATAATTTTGACCCGTTCCTAATTCTCCCTCGGAACCTCCAGCATCCGGTCCAGCGCCCTTTTGGCTTTCACCCTTACTTCATCCGGAACCGTGATCTGATGCTTTTCGTGAATCAGCGCCTCCAGGACGTCTTCCAGGGTAGTGACCTTCATATTGGGACAAATCACATTGGGAGAGGGCAGGAAAAAACTCTTTCCCGGGTTTTCCTTTTTCAGTCTGTACAAAATCCCGGACTCCGTACCCACGATAACCTCCTGGCTGTCACACTCTTTAGCATATTTGTACATCCCGGAGGTGCTGCAAATATGGTCTGCCTGGCCCAGGATATCCGGGGTGCATTCCGGGTGGGCCATGAATTTTGCCTCAGGATGTTCTTTCTTGCACTGCAATACATCTTCCATTTGAATAAACCGATGATGGGTGGGACAAAACCCTTCCCAGGGAACGATTTCTCTATCGGTAAATTTAGCCGTATGCTTAGCCAGGTTCTTGTCCGGGACCATCAGGATTCTTCCATGGCCATTGAGGGAGTTCACAACATTTCCGGCATTGGCCGAGGTACAACAGATATCGCTTTCCGCCTTTACTGCGGCGGGTGAATTGACATACCAAACGACGGTGAGATCCGGCTCCTCTTTTTTTCTTTGAGCCAGTTTTTCCGCCGAAATCATGTCCGCCATGGGACAGCCCGCTTCCTCGTTTGGAAGTAATATTTTTTTATCCGGGTCCAGAATAGCGGAACTCTCCGCCATGAAGTGAACCCCGCAGAAAACAATAATTTCGGCATCAAGCTTTGCCGCTGCCTGGGTTAAGCCCAAAGAGTCACCGCAAATATCGGCAATTTCCTGAATTTCGTCCCGCTGATAATTGTGGGCCAGCATCACCGCGTTTTTTTTCTTTAAAAGCCTGCGAATTTCACTTTTCAGTTCATTCTCTTTCAAATTCTCTCCTCCATGGATTCTCTGCTCGAAAAAATAATTTAACGGTATTTATCATAGTACACTTCTTCTTTAAAATTCATTAAGGATCACATATTTCCCAACTGAGCCCTGCTCTTTTGGAACAGCAGATCTCTTTTTTGCTAAAATTATAGCAAATACTTACACTTTTTTTTAACGCAGAGGCCGCAGAGAACGCAGAGAAAAGATTAAAAGAAAAAAACAAAAAAAGAATTATCACCAAGATCACAAGAGGGTAATAAGGTATTTATTTTTTTTAGTTTTCCTCTGCGTCCCCTGCGCCTCTGCGTTAAATTTTCAGGCCTTATTTTTTAGTCGGAGTTCTTTCTTATGTGCATTACTTCTAAGGTCAAATCCTCTTTAAGTCTATTGTTAGTCTGTTTTTTCATAAACATGGGATTTCTATGCGCCAACGCCCAAGGGTATGACGAAGCCGGAGAAGTTTCGATCATAGCCCTTAACTCAGTCACAGAGGGAGTTGAAAAAACAGAAAGGGCTATTACACAGATAGAAGTTGGCCTGGACCGAGCCAGGAAATTCTTAAATACATCGGAAGGCAAAGCGATATCGAAAGGCCAAAGGGTGAAAATTTTGCAACAAATTGCGGAAGCGGAATACGCTCTGAACTAAAGGAAATTACCCTTCAAACAATTTAAAAAATACGCGGGTAAAACCACATCCGCCCTGGACGTTTATTCGGAAATAAAAGGGATCCATAACCAATACCAGGAAGACAGAAATCTTCAGGGGCCTTTGGCAGCCAACCTGGGTCTGCTTAGTAAATTAATGGAGGATTGCGGTGGAAAAATTCCCATCCTGGGCGAAGGAATAAGCGCTTATGGGAAAGCGGCAAGAGCCCTACTGGATTCCACCAAACAAGCGGCCATCACCATCGATAAAAAACGTAACCAGGGAGCCATCAGTGGGCAGGGGTATTACAAAGCCGGACACTCCAAGGAAAAATATGAAAAGTTGCTGGCGAAATACCCGGATCTCGCAAACAACTACACTTATCTGCCTAAATCTCCTTATTTTGTTTACGAATCTGTTGAGCCGGGCCAGCCGACACTCATATGGGACGAAGAAAGCAAAGACTTCTATCGCATCAATACCGGCACACCGGTGGAATCCATTTATAAGATGAGGTTACTAACCGGAAAAAGGTCTTCACCGTATGAGTTGAAAGTGATGTCGGATAAATGGGAGACCGTGGGTGGTGTTAGGTCGAAAGATGCCATGGCTTTTGGAACTCTTTTTGAAACCATGGCAAAAACAAAGAGATATAGTGACTCCAAGAAGATATTTTGGGAAGTGAGAGATAATAATAGTTATATCATTCAAGTTTTGCTGAACGATATGGAGATGTTTCAGGCAAAATATATCTTTGACGCAAACTTTAAGCAATCTGTGCATGGATCTTTGGTGGAACTTTATAACAAGTTTTCCGCAAATCAATCAACCGAAAAAGCAGCCGCAAGCCTTTACAAATTCATCAAAAAATACAACTTGCCTGTCCATGTAAAAGCGCCGCCTAGCGCCAAAAAAGTTGAGAAACCAACGCCTTATAGAGAGCCTGAAAAAAAGAAAGTACGCCGCGCAACTGAGCCATCACCCTCTCCCCCAAAGGTGACCAAACCAACTCCCCAAAAGAAGCAAAACCAGAGGAAGGAAAACACAAGTAAAGAAAAAGCAAGTAAAGAAAAAGCCGTCAGCGAATGCTACTCAAAATACAAACCCAATATCGATAAAATAAGACAGCACAATTCCGCTCAAAACCCTTCCGTAAGCGCTGGAGGGATTTGGACAAAAGTAGTGGGTTCCGAAAAAAATTGTATGGCGACTTTTAACGCTTGTATGGCAAGAGCAAAAAAAACCTATGCTGCCTGCCCCCCTGACAACCAAGGAACTTACACTGCCTGCATGGAGCAAGAAGCCGCTGCTTCCATTGCCTGCGCCCTGGCGGAAAACAGTTGCGCTGCAAACAGCATCAAGCAGAAATGTAAGAAAAGCAGGTAATGCAGTTGAGCGAAGGATCACCACTCCTTCAGCTTTTCGGTGTTCTTCATTTATAGTATGATGGTTCGTTACTACTCGTTTTATTAGGTTCCCTCCCACGGTTGGTTGCCTCTTTTTTTAACCAGGGCACCTCCAAAAACTAACTTTTTTGAAGAAACCTACCACTAATTCCCCCTTTGTTAAGGGGGCCAGGGGGTTGTAAAGTGAGTTTTTGGAAGTGCCCATCATCTCTTTCTTACCCAATTTCCTTATGACGGATTCTCCCATTCCCACCAGAGTTAGACAAGGATTACGCGACACCATACTTCTATCCGTAACCCACCTGGTGGAAAAACACACCAAAAAAGTTATTTTTTTCAACCTCTTTCTTACCTTGCTTGCGGTGATTTACACGGTGGGCAATCTGAAGTTCAAAACCGGAAGGAGCCAACTGATTTCCCAGGAACTGAAGTATAACCAGGATTTCAAAAAGCTCAGGGATGAGTTTGGAGACTACGACGGACTCATCGTGGCAGCCAGGGGGAACAATCCGGATCGACTCAAGCAATACATGGAAACCATTGGAGCGGAGTTGAAGGCGGACCATGCACACTTCATGGATGTCTTTTATAAGATTGATACCAGTTACTTCAAAGACAAAGTATTCCTCTTTCTGAAGGAAAAGGAATTGGTGGATCTTTTCGCCAAATTGCGGGATAACGAGGAGATGATTAACCAATTGAATGAGGAGCAGGGATTGGTAAATCTCTTCCGGTTGATCGGTTTCAAAATAAGCAAAGCCATGGTTGGGCATCTGATATCCGGGCTGTTGGAAAGCGGTGAAGCAAAGGAAGAGAAGAAAGAACCCGTGGATCTCAGCCTCATGAGCAATATCCTGGAGCAAATGGATCGTTGGTTGGCAGGGGACAAGAGTTTTCAATCGCCATGGGCGAGTTTCTTCGATAAAAAAGGAGGGGCTTCCAAGGAGGATGGCTATATCTCTTCGCCTGACCAAACCATTTATATGATGACGGTAAACCCGGTTGAGGAATCAAAGAGTTTTTCCCAGGCGAAGAAATCCATTGAAATTATCCGAGAAAAGATCGCCGAACTTCAAAAAGACTTTCCCCAGGTTGATGCAGGAGTAACAGGGGTGGCAGCCTTGGAATCTGATGAAATGATCGCAACCCAGGCAGATACCATCAGAGCCTCCATGATCGCCTTGGTTGGCGTTACCCTGCTTTTTGTCTTTGCCTTCCGAGGAGTGCTAAAACCTATTCTGGCAATGGTTGCCCTGGTGTCATCCGTTGCCTGGACCTTGGGATGGACCACCTTGGTCATCGGACACCTCAACGTAATATCAGTTGTTTTTATTACCATTTTGATCGGACTGGGAATCGATTTCGGTATCCATTTGATCATGCGATATGACGAAGAAAGGAAAACCAACGGATTTTCCGTCGAACAATCCCTGGAGAAAGCCATTCTTGGGGCGGGAAAAGGGATTCTGGTTGGCGGCATCACCACGGCACTGGCTTTTTTCACCCTGGCTTTTGCGGATTTTATAGGTATCGTGGAGTTCGGCATCATTGCGGGGAGCGGAGTCCTTCTTAGCATGTTTGCAATGCTTTCATTTTTGCCCGCTATGCTGCTGATAGTGGAGCGGAAGGAAATCGGGACGAAACTACCCAATATCCAAAACCGGCCGGATGTAACATTGCATATCAGTTTTTTGCAGATGTTGCTCGGGTTTCCCAAATCCATTTTATTGATTGGTTGGATAGGAGCCGCATGCTCTTTTTATTGGATCAGCGTTCTGAAGCTGGACTACAACATCCTCAATCTCCAAAACGAAGCCACTGAGTCCGTCCAGTACGAAATGGCTATTATCGATAAGGCAGATCGTTCTACATGGTACGGTGCAATGGTGGCCGACACCATGGACAAAGCCCGGCAACTGGAAAAAGAGCTAAAGAAACTCCCAACTGTGGGAAGCGTGGAAAGCATCCTGTCTGTGTTCCCGGAGGACCAGGAGAATAAAATCCGTTTTGTGCTAAAGGAAAAGAAATCACTCTCCGGGTTTGAACCACCGTCGGATGAAATAACGGATGATGTAAACATCCGGCGTTTGTTAAAAACACTTAAAAAAATCAATTTCAAGCTTAGGGAGAATGAAGAGTCCTGGTCACCGGGAACAAAACCGGAGGAAGGTTCCATCCGAAGAGCGAAAATTCTCATTGGAAAGGTCCAAGAAAAGCTGGAGAGGCTTGGAGAAAAAACGGAAGCCCCTCTTATGGAGTACCAGGAACGCCTCTTTTTGGACTACCAGGATAAGTTTAGCTCTCTGGCAAAGAGCCTTAATCCTTCCCCGGTGGAATTGGATTCCATACCGAAACCTATCAAAGACAGGTTCGTTGGAAAAACAGGGAAATATTTATTGCAGGTTTTCCCAAAGGAAAATATTTGGGATCGGGAACCCATGGAAAGGTTCCTTACGGAACTTCGCTCTCTGGACCCGGATGTCAGTGGATTGGCCGTTCAGGCCAGTGAATCGGCCAGGCTCATGAAGGAAGGGTATGTCCAGGGTGGAGTCTATGCCTTGCTCACCATTGTGATGATTACGTTTTTCTCCTTTAAAAATTTGAAAACGGGCTTACTGGCCATGTCTCCACTATTTATGGGGTTCCTGTGGTTGATTGCCTTAATGGAACTATTTGATCTTCAATTTAACTTGGCCAACCTGGTAATTCTGCCTCTCATCATCGGTATCGGCGTGGATAACGGAATCCATATTGTGGCCAGGTATCAGGAAGACGGCATTGACGATCCGGTATCAGCCATATTTTTGAGCACCGGGAAGGCCGTTATTCTCTCCTCTCTCACTACCATGATTGGATTCGGCAGCCTCATGGTGGCCAACCATTATGGGATTTTCAGTATCGGCCTGCTGCTGACTCTGGGCGTTGGCAGTTGCCTACTGGCTTCCACCACCATTCTTCCCTTGTTGCTTAGGTTGTCTGATAATCAAAAACTTGATGCCCGGGATACCGGGGTATAATGGTGATGGTTTTTCAATTTGTTGGGGCAACATTTTAATAGGCTATGAACATTTAAAAAAAAGCTCAACACCCTTCAAAGTCCCCTTAATCGTTTTACTATCACCTCTTGCGTACAAATATAAGTACAAGTACAATAATAGGTACACTTTTGTTATGAGGATTGATAATGGACACCCTTAATTATTCGGCTTTCAGAAGCCATCTGGCAAAAACCCTGGATAAAGTCAATGAAGACCATAAGCCAATCCTGGTTACCAGGCAAAATGGCAGACCGGCTGTGGTTATGTCGCTGGAAGATTTCAAGTCCTACGAAGAAACAGCCTACCTGATGGCAAGCCCCAAAAATGCGGAGCGTTTAAATAAAGCCATTGCCCAACTTGAATCCGGCCAGGGCGCTGAGCGAGGATTGCTTGAGGAATGAAACTAACATGGGCGGAGAATGCCTGGGATGATTACCTCTATTGGCAGGCAACGGATAGAAAACTGCTCAAGCGCATCAATGCCTTAATTAAGGACATTAAAAGAAATCCGTTTGAAGGCATAGGCGATCCCGAACCTCTTAGGCATAATTGGTCCGGGTATTGGTCCAGGCGTATTAATCGTGAACATCGTTTGGTGTACAAAGTAAAAGACAATGAGCTTCTGATCGCACAGTGTCGTTATCATTACTTGTAAAAGGGTCGGCCTTGGTGAAAAACTTGTGGAAACTTGAAAATCCAGGCTAAGAAGATGAGCTTTGGAAATGATCAGGAACGTGGAATAATTTCCATTAAAACTCCAACGCAAATCTCACCCAAATCATATGTTCATTGTACCCCACGTAACCATCCCGGCGCGTAACAATAGCATCATCATATGAGTTATAAACATAATCCAGCATGATCCGAAACATGGGATTGTGGTACCAGTTACCCCCGACTTTCAAAACCTCCACTCCGGTAGTTCCGCCTAAACCGGCTTTGGAAAACCAACCCTGACCCACATCCAGCCACTCGTAACCTGCCACCAGCTCCCACGCCCTGGTCCTCCGGCCTTAGGATTGAAATTACGATGAGGCTTGCTTCTACTGAAATACCCCCTCTGGGGTCGTTTTTCCTCTCCCGTTAAAAACCAACTGATATTAGAATTTTTAAAACCTAAACCAAAAAATACACGAAATGATGCGGGAAAAAGAATTTATTTAGTTTTTTTTGGTTTATTTATCTCCGCTGATTCGCCCTGGGAAGAATAGATGAAAAGGCTTGAATTCGTGGGTTAGGTTTTGGATTTTAGTTGGCTTTATTTTAGCTTGCAACCTTCCCGCTCTCTTTTTAATACAAAATCAATTGGCAAAGTAGCGTATTTATACTATATTAAACAGCAAAAAAGGAATCTTCCTATGTTCCGAAAAATAAGCATCAAGTTTACCATCATATTTTTGCTCATATCCCTTGCCCCCCTTGCCCTTATCTCCTTCGTTTCCATAAAAACCGCCCGGAATACCCTGAAAGAATCCATCATGGAGAATTTTAAGAACTTGGCTGTGGAAAAGGCCGAGGCTATAACCCATATTCTTCAGGAGAAAATGGCCGACGCAAAATATCTGGCCTCCACCCATGAGCTTATAGGCGCCTTACGGCAAGCCAATTCCGCATATTCAGACAAAACCCAAAAGGAAACCCAAAGGGAAATCAACCGGATGGATGAAGAGTGGATCGCAAATAAAGGGGTTACGCCAACCGCCATCCGACTCCTTGAAAACGACCTTTCCCGTTTTTTGGAAAATTATCAGAAGCAACTTCACAAGGAAGCTGGGGAGTTATTTCTTACAGACGCCAAAGGGGTCACCGTGGCCATGACCCAAACCCTCAGCGATTACTACCAGGCGGACGAAATGTGGTGGGAAAAGAGCTTTAATGAAGGAAGGGGTGCAATCTTCTTTGACGACATGGGTTATGACGAAAGCATGAGGGATATTTCCATTGGTGTCGTGGCCCCAGTGCGGGATGGGGGAGAGGTTACAGGCATCCTGAAGATTAATTTCCATGTAAAGGGGATCCTGGACATTGTGGCCCGAACAAAGATCGGAGAGACTGACCTTGTTTTTTTGGGAAGGACCACAGGGGGCATTGTTGCCATGTCCAAAGAGAGGGACTATGGATTAACGGAACTGGAAAAGGGGCTGGTGAACAAGGAATATCCCGGCATTACGGAAGATTTGCATGACAATATAAAGACCATCATGGCTTACGCCCCTGTTCGGATCCCTCTTAATACAAAGGTCCCAACGTATGGGGCAAGAAGTGGAATTTCCGGTGAAAAATGGAAGCCCGCTCAATGGATGCTATTCATAGAAATAGACCAAAAGGAGGCATTCGACTCTTTGCGTAAATTAGAGAATATCATTAAAGGCATTGGAGGCATCATTTTTCTGGCGGTTTTATTATTGGCCCTTTATTTAGCTAAGTCCGTCACCACTCCCATTAAGGAACTCATTACAAGCGCAAGGATAATTGGAAAAGGGGACCTCGACCGACGGGCTACGATCAGGGCAAAAGACGAAATCGGAGACTTGGCTACGGCCTTTAATAAAATGGCCGGGGACCTGAAATCGATCACCGCCTCTAGGGACGAACTTACTTATGAAATAACCCAAAGGGAGCAGGCGGAAGAGAGGCTGAAAAGGAGCGAAGAAAAATTTCGGGGATTGGTGGAAAGCACCAACGATTGGGTGTGGGAAGTGGATGAAAACTTTGTTTATACTTATGCCAGCCCAAAGGTATGCGATATTATAGGGTATGAGCCTGAAGAAATAATAGGGAAAACCCCCTTTGATTTAATGCCCCCTGAAGAAGCCATGCACATCAGGGATGTGTTTACCCCCATTGCCGCCGCCAGAAAACCTTTTTCAGCTTTGGAAAATATCAACCTCCATAAAGATGGGCGGCTGGTCGTTCTGGAAACCAGCGGGATCCCTTTCTTTGGCAAGGATGGAAAATTTCTGGGCTACCGGGGAATGGACCGGGACATCACCGAACAACAAAAGGTCCAGGCCCGCATTGAAGAATGGAAAAACCGGTACGAAGCCGCAGTCATGGCCACCCAGCACCTCCTTTATGACTGGGATTCAAGGACTAATGAAGTTATTTATGGGGGAGATACCCGGAAAATACTCGGCTACAGCATAGAGGAAATGGGGAGGAATCTTGAAGATTGGTCGAAACTGGTTCACCCGAAAGACCGGAATTATTTTAATGAGACCGTTGACCATCTCATAAAAACAAAGAAACCCGCTCATCTGGAATATCGTGTACGCAAGAAAGGCGGGAATTATATTTTCGTTGAAGACAGTGGACACTTCTTTTTGGATTCCGATGGAAAGATGATCAGGATGGTGGGGTTTATCAAGGACGTTACCCAGCGAAAGCAGGCTGAGGAAGAAAAAAACCGCATAACCCGCCTGAATCAACTGATTCTGGATTCAGCGGGCGAGGGCATTTATGGTCTGGATCTAAACGGAAACACCACTTTTATCAATCCGGCGGCCGGGCGGATGGTCGGATGGGAAGTCGAGGACCTGATTGGCAAAAGCCAACATGACGTCCTGCATCATTCCTACCCGGATGGGACTTCCTATCCAAAAGAAAAATGCCCCATTTATTCAGCATTTAAAGACGGTAATGTGCATCATGTGGATAACGAGGTCTTTTGGAGGAAAGACGGAACCAGCTTTTGGGTGGAGTATGTGAGCACACCCATCAGGAATGAACAAGGGGAGTTGATAGGCGCGGTAGTGATTTTTCGTGATATTTCCGAGCGTAAGCGAGTGGAAATAGCCTTGAGGGAGAGGTATAAGGAACTTAATTGCCTTTATAGTATTTCTTTGCTGGAGCGGAAGGCAGACTTGTCCATAGAAGAATTATTGCAAAAAACTGCTGATCTCCTTCCACCCTCATGGCTTTACCCTGAAATCGCCCACGGTCGAGTCACTTTGGACGGGAAAGAATACAGCACTCAAGGGTTTATGGAAAGTCCATGGAAGCAGACGGCTGATGTCATAGTGAATGATGAGAAAATCGGGATGGTGCAGGTCTTTTATGAAAAAGAAACGGCCCATGAATATGAAGGCCCCTTTCTTAAAGAGGAACGAGCCCTAATAAATGATATAGCGAAAAGACTCAGCGAAACTATAGAGCACAAGTTGGCCGATGAAGCATTGAGTGAAAAACAAGGCCAGCTCAATACCATTACTTCCTCTGTACAGGATGCCATCATCATGATAAATGAGGAAGGAAAAGTTACTTATTGGAACCAGGCTGCGGAAAAAATTTTTGGATTTTCAGGCGAAGAGACCCGAGGACGCAAATTACACGAAATCATAATTCCTGCAAGGTACAAGGGCGCCCATCTGGAAGGGTTCCAAAGCTTTCAGGAAACCGGAAAAGGCAAGGCCATTGGCAAGACCGTGGAACTGGCCGGTTTAAGAAAAAACGGCGAAGAATTTCCTTTGGAACTTTCCCTTTCTTCCATAAAAATTAAAGGCTCTTGGCATGCAGTGGGAACCATTCGAGATATCACGAAACGAAAAAAGGCGGAAGAGAAGGAAAGGATTCACCGGGAACAGCTTGCCCATAAAGACAGGATGTCGTCCCTGGGAATCATGGCCTCCGGTATAGGCCATGAGATCAATAATCCCAATAATTTTGTGATGATGAATATCATGCTTATCCAAGAAATGTGGAGAGACATCAATCAGTTTGTCAGAGAGGGGGAACAAGCCTTGGGGGAAAAGGAGATTGGGGGCTTGCCCTTTCAGGAAGCCATGAGAACCATTCCACAGTTAATCGCTGATATCCTGGAAGGTTCCTCCCGCATCGAAAAAATTGTTACCGGGATGCGGGACTTTGCCCTGATGGAAAAATCGCGTTACGATGAGGAAGTCAAGATAGGAAAAATTATTTCTTCCTCTGAAATACTTATCAAGGGCCTTTTAAAAAAAAGCACCAAGAATTTTAGAATCAACCTTGGGCAAATACCTCCGGTTAATGGGAATTTTCAAAAACTGGAGCAGGTGATGGTGAACCTGCTCACCAATGCTTGCCATTCTTTGACGGATCCGGATCAGGCCATAGAAATCAGTGCCTTCCATGACAAGGCCCGTGGCTTGGTAATAATTAAGGTACTGGACGAGGGAAAGGGTATGGAACCTGAAACTCTGCGGCGAGTCAATGAACCGTTTTTTACCACAAAACACGACTCCGGTGGGACTGGTCTGGGGGGGGCCATATCCTTTGAAATCATTAAAGACCATGGGGGGGTGATAGAGTACTCTTCCGAACCCGGCAAAGGCACCACGGTGACCATTATATTGCCGGAAGCATAAACTACTTCACTACAGAGGGGAAATAAACAAGAATTCAAAAATCAAAAACAAAAGCTTTCATTCACCGCAGAGTTCGCAGAGAGCGCAGAGAAAGGCAAAAGAAAAAAGATAAAAATCACAAATTATTTTTGTTTTATCTTTTCTCTGTGTTCTCTGCGAACTGCGGTGAATAAAAGCTTTTTAAAAGACTATCTGTGAGGAAAACTAAATGACTGTTAATGAATTAACGGAAAAAATAATTGGGCGCGCCATTAAAGTACATAGAAAACTGGGCCCAGGTTTTCTGGAATCAGTATATCAGGCGGCATTAGCCTATGAACTGGAAAAAGCCGGAATTCCTTTTGAGAGAGAAAAAGATCTTCCCGTTCCTTATGAGGAAATCGTTCTGGATGTTGGGTTCAGGTGTGATTTCTTAGTTGATAAAAGGGTTATTGTGGAGTGTAAGGCTGTGAAAGAAGTGGCTCCGATAGACCAGGCTCAAATTTTAAATTATTTGAACATAACAGAACTGCAAGTCGGACTTTTAATTAATTTCAATGTGCTTGTGCTAAAAAAAGGTATTAAAAGAATCGTTAATAAACTTAAAGAATAATTCACCGCAGAGAGCGCAGAGAAAGGCAAAAGAAAAAAGATAAAAATCATAAATTATTTTTGTTTTATCTTTTCTCTGCGTCCTCTGCGATCTCTGCGGTGAATAAAATTTAAAAAATAAAATGCAAAAATTCAAAACACAATTTCCCAACGTAAAAATCCTGGCCGTTGACGATGAAGCCGCCGCGCTTCGTTCCATCTCCGCCAATCTGCGTTCCGCCGGGTACCTGGAGGTAGAAACCCTGGAAGATAGCCGACAGGTGATGGAAACGTTGGGGCAAAACAACTACTCCTGTGTTCTGCTAGATCTCAATATGCCCAACCTCACCGGCGAGGACATCCTTCCTTTAATTGTCAACGGTTTTCCTGATACCTTTGTTGTGGTGATGACCGGCATAACCGATTTGGCAACAGTTGTATCCTGTATGCGTGCCGGTGCTTATGACTACATTGCCAAGCCAATAAGCAAGCCACGGCTCCTTTCCACTGTAGAGAAAGCGATCCGAATGGGCATCCTGCAAGAGGAGAACCTGAACCTCAAGCGCGGACTTTTGGGCGCGGCCCTGAAAAATCCGGAAGCCTTCGAGGAAACTATTACCCATCACCCAAAAATGAAGTCCAT
>JAJDAS010000381.1 GCA_029261755.1 Nitrospinia bacterium | reverse complement strand
TAGTCACTTTGCTCTGGAAAGGGTGGTCAATAAGACCGGAATGAGTGGTCAATCTCCACCGGAATAGGTGGTCAATGTCGACCGGAATGGGTGGTCAAACTCCACCGGAATAGGTGGTCAATGTGGGCCGGAATACGCAATCAGTTAACATTCCAAAATCAAATATTATTATTAGTCTTGGAAACCATGATGTAGATTGGAGAATCGCTGACATTGCAACAAACCTCAAGTCTGATAATAATGAACAATCTCCAATTGTTGAGTCAATGAAACACTATCAAACTATTGCTGCCAGTGTTGGAAATATATGTATAAAGCAGAATAACTTTAACTCAAAAGGACCAGCCCCCTTTTCAGGGTTAATAAAAAAAAAGAACATTAATGTCTTTGTGTTAAACTCTGGCTGGTGTTGTTCTAAAAATGACCTAATACCACATGGGAAACTTAAACAAGAACAATTGAATTGGTTCCGCGATAAAGCTATAGAACTCAGAGATGTTGATTCATGGAAAATTTTACTCTTACACCACCACCCTTTTAGTTATCCTTATCCTACCATAACACATGACACCTCTCAGCTGGAAGAAGGAAAAGAGCTTATAGAGATTGCAGGAGAATCTGGCTTTCAGCTAGTATGTCATGGACACAGACACCACCCCAAAGCATTTAATGCCCTTCAGACAAACTGGATCAATTCAATTACATTTATTTGTGCTGGCAGTTGCTCCGTAAATGCTATATATAGAAGTAATGGAGAAATTCCAAATTGCTTTCATATATTAGAATTAGATGACCCAAATAAAATTGTCAAATTAAGAAACTTTTCGTATCGCAATAGCGATGGTTGGAACTTAATCACCGATTACTCAAAAGAAGCGCCACTAGATGCTAATATGTGTTTTTATAGACCTTATGAAAAGGAAGAACGGGTAGCTGCCCTTCATAATTTGATCAAAAGTGTTGACACCCGACAACACATTGAGTTGCCGCAATGGGAAGACCTGCCTATCGAGTTAAGGACGCAACATTATCACTTACTAAATGAACTAATTGAAACTCATTATGGCAATAATTATTCTGTGTATGGGAAATTCCCAGAGAACGTTGTTTTAATCAGGAGGCAGGAATGAAAAAAAGAGTTAATTGGCTCATGGGTTACACTGGATCAAATCCATTCAAAGATCACCAGGCAAGAACCTTTGAAAACGAAAAATTAGTGAATGAGTTTTATCCTACATCCATATTCTGGTCGTTATTTAATGATCAACACGAAATACTGGTTGGCAGACGGGGAAGCGGGAAAACAATTTTACTAAAAATGATGAGGTATTCACTTTTAAAAAAGATGCACCATAAAGAAGCAAAAAAAATTATCTCAGAAAAAAAGCACATTGGCATATTCACCCCTATGAACTTAGAATTTTTAGGTTCGTTTTTGCATCAAGCTGTTTATGAAAAAGATAAATTGCTATTTTTTCAATTTGCATTTAATTGTTTACTTTCTCGTTCCTTTTTACATGAAATAAATTCGATTATAGATGAACAAGAAACAACTATATTAAAAGCTTTAAAGTCAAAAGAACTAGCTCAAATGATTGCTAATGTGTGGTTCCCAGAAATTAAGGAATCTTCAATTAATAATATAGAAGACATAGATAAAAAAATAATTAATCTTTATGAAAATACGGTAATCATAGATGGCTTAGAAAATGTTCCCAATATTTTTAAAAAAACTATTTGCAAACCAATTCAAGCAGTATCATCCATTATATTTAAACTTCTCGGATGCAAAGAGGAACCAACATGGATAATTTGCATTGATGAAGCTGAGTTTTTACCAAAAGAACTACAAAGATGTATTAACACTTTATTTAGGTCAGACTCAAAAGGTATTGTTATAAAAGTGGCAACATTACCCTACCATCATAAAACCAAAGAAACTCTTATTGAAAAGATATTTGCCGAATCTAACGGAAATGATTTTAGTTACGTAAAGGTTGATATGGCATTCGACAGTGATGATTTCAAAAATGTAACCAATAAACTATGCAAAACGAGGCTATTAACTACTCAAATAGACCACATATCTGAAATTGAAACATTAGAAAGCTTTCTTGGCAAAGTAGGGGATGATGATTTAGTTGATTACTATAGGCTTGAGACAAAAAGCCAAAATAAAACACAGGAACAATTGCTGAATGAGATTATTCCCCAACTATCACATAAAAGAAAGGAAAATATTAATTGTGTTCAAAAAAGTATTAGAAAGCCAATTTATGATAAATTTGCACCTATATTTTTCACTCGTGAGATGCACAAAAAATCCAAAGAAGGAAACAGAATGCCTGGGTGGTATGCTGGGACAAAAATGGTTCGAAAAATAGCAGAAGGTAACCCTAGACGCTTCATACGTATTATGAATGTGATTTTTGAAAAAGCAAAAGAAAATAAACTAAACCCCAAAGCGCAACATTCAGTAATTATAAACTTCACAAATAAAGATTGTGAAGCAACTAAAGCTCTGCCAATATATGGCCCTCCTTTGCATGATTTACTAGACGAATTAGCGGAGCAGCTAAAACGAAGAACTCATGACAATGAATTAATTTATTCTGGAAATAGTTTTCAAATAAATGAAGATGATTTTGATTGCAATAAAGAATTGTATAACTGCCTTGAGCTTGGAGTTGCCTATTTACACATAAATGTGGATGAAGATTCATTTTTTAGCAAGATCACCAAAGATACGAAATTTTCTTTATCAAATAGTTTTTCTGCAAATTATTGGCTGCCTATGAGAAAAGGAGACTATCCTAAGCTTAAAACAACTCTCAGGCAAAAAACTTTTCAATTTATGAAAAAGAAATGAACATAAAAATAAGAAATGAAAAGATATCAGAGGTTTTATCAAGTCCACCTGACAAGGAAAGCGCAGGAAATATTTTCATATTTGCATTAGGGTATGAAGAACGTTCTATCGAGATATTTAATAAGTACATTAAAAGATTAGTTATGCCGAAATTATGTTTTTTATTTGACGATTACAATAAACATGAAATCCCAAAAAAAAACAAAAAATGTGTTGAGGATGGTGGTGTTTTGACAGATATAGTGCAATATAGTAACTACGAAGAAGTAATTATAAAAGTCAAAGAAGCTGTTTCAAAAATAAAAAGACAGTATAAAACAGTCAATATCCATATTGATTATTCCTCTATGCCCAGGAGTTGGTATTGCCGTTTACCTACCGAAACCATTAAGGAGTTGAGTAATAAAGATAAAATTTATTTCTGGTATTCTAAGGGAGAGTATTCCGAAGAAAGCAAATCATGGCCCAGCGCAGGCATAGACGATGTAGAGGTTCTCACTGGGAAGGCGTCATTGAGGCCGATTAATAATCGCAGTCATATATTTGGGCTTGGGTTTGACCACCTAAGATCACAAGCCATTTTCTCAGTATTAGACCCAGCGTATCTTATTTCGGTATATTCGTATTCCGAAGGTGACAAGAATATGCGGGATAAAATTCAGGATGTTAATCTTGATTTAATTAATTCTTCTGCATATTCTATCAGGCTCCCAATGGATAATTTAAATTTTTCTATTAGCAAGTTAAATGAAACTATCAAAGAGCTGCTGATCAAGGGTGATGTAATTTTGGTTCCTGACGGACCTAAGCCTCTAATACTTGCATTGTCTATTATGCCAGATATCATAAGTAGGCCCGGAGTAATTTGCTTGCATATCAAGCGAAACGAAAAATATTTTAGACCAATTAATGTAAAAGCAACAGGAAGTGTGTTCGGGTTTTCACTTTTCAAAAATGACCAATAATAACGATAACATAATTCAACCCTTTCTTCGCTGGCCAGGTGGTAAAAGATGGTTGGCAAAAAGAATTAACAAGCTAATTGATATTAAGAACCACTTAAGATATGTCGAACCATTCGTTGGGGGAGGATCAATTTATTTTAGGCTTTTACCTAATAATGCTATTATATCAGACATCAACAAAGAGCTTATCATTACGTATAAAGCCATAAAAAACAATCCAATTAAAGTCTTAAACATATTAAGAAAAATGCCCACTGGAAAAGAAGAATATTACGAAATCAGAGACAAAACATATTCGGGCAAAATTGAAACTGCAGCTAGATTTTTATATTTAAACAGATTGGCTTTTGGGGGAATGTATAGAGTAAATAAGAAAGGTAAATTTAATGTTCCTTACGGTGGCGACAGAAGAGTTAGTATTTTATGGGAAAACAATTTAATCGTTAATGCATCGAAAGCTTTAAAAAACACTAAAATATATTGCAATGATTTCAGTAATATTCTAAAAAATTGCCAAAAAGGAGATTTGGTCTATTGCGACCCTGCATACACTGTTACACATAACAATAATGGTTTTTTAAGATATAACGAAAACATTTTTAGTTGGAATGATCAAAAACGTTTAGCAAATACTTGCTTTGAAGCTGCGCAAAAAGGGGCGCAAATAATAGTCAGCAACGCTGGCAATGAATCAATACTGAAACTATACCGCCCAATCACACCCATAGCTGTACAAAGATATTCAGGCGTTAGTTGTCAAACCAAGGGGAGAGGCTCAGTCAAAGAATACATTTTTGTTATTAACAAAAAAACTATACATAAAAAAGTTATTAGTGATAGGTAATACTTTGGGACGTCTGAAGTTAGTAGTTTAAAAGCATCTACGAAAGATCCATAATCGGGTAGCCTGGATATTAGAAGCGCCAAATAATTCACTCCCCAACCTTTTCCAAAAACGCTTTTTCATCAAGAACGGGAACGTTCAGTCCCTTAGCTTTTTTCAACTTCGATCCCGGATCTTCGCCACAGAGCAGGAAATCTGTTTTGGAGGTTACCGAGGAAACCACCCTTCCGCCCAGGCGCTTGATTCTTTCCTTTGCTTCGTCTCGTTTCATGGAGGAAAGGGTTCCGGTAATAACGAACTGTTTTCCCTTTAAAGGCAGTTCCCCCGTTTGTTCGGAGGGGATCGATTCCATTAAAACCCCAGACTCTTTCAGCTTACGGATGACGTTCAGGTTTTCTTCCTGCTGAAAAAAGAGACAAAGACTTACTGCGATCTTCGGCCCTATTTCGTGAATGGATTCCAGTTCACCTGCCTCTTTCTTTGCCTTTTCATTCTCCTTAGCTTTTGCTTCAGCTTTAGCCTTGGCCTCATCTTTTTCAATTGCCTTTATAAGGACATCCATAGAGTTAAAATTTTCCGCCAATATTTCCGCTGCCCTGGAGCCTACAAAC
>JAJDAS010000380.1 GCA_029261755.1 Nitrospinia bacterium | reverse complement strand
TTAAGGTACCCTCGGTTTATAGGACTTATGCCCGGTAGCGCCGGAACCCGTGCCTACGCCCAACTTCTTTTCTCCTGCTGTCCTGGCGTTTGGCGCGTCCGGCGAGTAAGACTTGTAAGGGTCGCTATCCAGATCTGCCGAATCAAGGTCTGAGGTGCAATAGCCCCAATAATCGTTGCCAAAACTGTCCATATGCCACTCATGGTAGGTGCAACCCCCATAGTGTGAGCCCGGATAATCTTCAATATCCTGAGCGGCGTTGGAAGCAGTGTCATATTTCGTTGTCCATAGGGAATCCTTATATCGGCAGTAAACGGTGGTGTCGGTATCCCCGGTACACACGCCAGCGTAACTATCCGCGTCTTCCGCGATTTTATCGGCAACATCGTAGATATCTTCCAATTTAGTATCATTACCTTCCTTACAATAAAAGGACTTGGCATACCCCGTATATTCCTCAAAAACCTGAGTATAGTTACCGGTGCTCACTTCATGGCAAATGGCAAAAGTGGTTGAAGTCTCGGTGCTTTGGTCAGCGGTGTCAATTTCGCATGTGCCAAGGTAAGACAAGGTGTTACCCTGATCTGCATTTCTTGCATCCACCTCATCAGAGGCATCGGACTCATATTTCAATTCATAGTAGCCGCTAGTATGCTTGCACCAGTATGCCTTGGCATTAGCAGCGCCGGCCTGCATTTCTTCAAACAGATAAGGATGGTTCGCGTAATAATGGTTGAGGAAGAAAAAGGCGGCGATAAAAACCACCAAGCCCCAACAAAAATTTTTGACATTTTCCTTTTCCATTATTTACCCAATACTAACAAAAGAGATTTTAAATTGAAGATTGAAGATTGAAGATTTGTGGTAGATTTTTTTAAATTTTTTCATTGTGAGAGATGAATTCTCAGAATTACCGCGTAAGAATCTAATAGTAGTTATTTATGACGCCCGAAAGTCGTAAGTATAGCAAAATTATTTTTTAAATTAAAGAATTTTTTTTTCCTGCCATTCCTGCCTTCCTAAGCCATTAAAGGTTTTTTGCAACTCTTTAACGAACAACTTGTTTTCATTTAAGTCAGGTTTTTTTACCTCCCCCAAACGGTGGGTGGACCGGGATAGTAGTAAAAAGTTTCGGATTCCTTAATAACCGTGGAAAGCAAAAGATTTCCCACTCCACCGGTCAACGTTTGGTCATATAGTAAAACTTCCGTTCCTTTAAAAACATTAAAGCTTACAATCTCAGGCGTTCCCGCAGTAGTAATAGTGATGGTCGTAGGGTCTCCCGACTGGCCCTGGAGCTTATACTGGGGTTCGCCTACATACTCAAGCGAGACGTCGATATACCCGGAATTACCGTTAAAAACATAGTTCGAACCGTCAATGGTCAGCTCTGCGTATACGGTGATAATGCTGGTGGAGGTAATGGGTGTGGTGCCACCGGCAAAGGTTGTTGTCGGCGAGGAGGCTACAGCAGAGGTCACATCCCCCGCAGCAATAAACTGAGTCCCTGTCGGAGCGGTACCTATATCCAAGGATGCCGTTCCTCCCGGCATGGTGGTGGGCTCAAACCCTCCTGAGCCATAAGAAATTGAAAAGATATGCGAGTTTTCCTCAACGATTAACACCGCAACAGGAGTCAAAGTTCCTTTAGCTGGTGTCTGGTAGGTTGACCTGGAAAAAAGGTACCCATTGCCCGATATCAAGGTTAAGGTTTTAAAAAGCGGGGAAAAATTAACCCTCTTTATTTTCAAGGTATCGCTCTCCGTCAAAGTACCCGTCTGGTCCCAGACCGCCGCAAAGTTGGCGGTATTGTGAGCAACACTGGCAACGAGGATATTGTTCGAGCAAGTGGAGGTTATATCCGAAATAATCATGGCCCTGGCGTTTGAGGGAGGCGAGGCGGTGGAGCCGGTGGAATAGCCGGAAAGGTTTGCGGCGGATACGGTATTTTGATTGTACGTTGCGCTGTTATCCGTGAGGCCGTTCAAATTCGTTGCCGGGTCGAACCAATACCTTCTGCTGCAGGAAAGATCCGTTTCATAGATATTCGAGGACGGCAATTCCACATAGGATGCAATGTTGGTAGCCCAGGTCCCGGTGCCTTCACCGGATTGCGGGATAATCCGGCTGTCCAGAACGTATTTCATTAGCCCGTGAGCCAAATCATCTAAAATCGCCTCTTCCACACCCTGTTCTTTGGACTGCATTATTTTTAGCAGGTCGGGAGCAATGACAGCGGCCATAATTGCTATTACCGCCAGAAGCCCGATCATCTCAATGAGCGTAAATCCATGCTCATTCCAGAAAAAACGATTGGAAACTGGAAATTTACTATTGGAAATTTTAAATTTGCATTCCCTCATAAGGCAAACAATGTCAAAACGTCAAGCGCTTTTCAATTTAAAATTATAAATTTCCAATTTCCAATGAAAAATCAACTGTACAAAATTTATAGGTGATTTTTTTGAATTGCCATTATCTTCCCCATACCGGGGGTGGACCCGGAGAGTATATAAAACTCTCGGATTCCTTGATAACCGTGGTTAGCAGAAGGTTTCCCACGCCAGCGGTCAATGTCTGGTCATAGAGATAGAGTTCCGTCCCATTCAAAACATTGAAACTGATGATCTCGGGCGTACCGGCTGAGGTAATAGTGATGGTCGTAGGGTTTCCCGCTTGGCCCTGGAGCTTGTACTGGGGCTCGCCTACATATGCAAGCGTTACATCAATATATCCGGAATTAGCATTAACCACGCTGGCTCCGCCTATGGTCAATTCCTCGTAGATGGTGATATCGCTGGCTGATGTGATGGTAACGGAAGCGGGTTGTACCGTTACCCCGGATATCACTGATGCGGCGGAAACTAGCTCGGTCCCCCCCGAGGTGGTGCCTATATCCACCGTTGCCGTTCCTCCGGCAATATTGGTGGGCTCAAATCCTCCCGAGCTGTAAGTAACTGAAAAAATATGCGAGTTCTCTTCAACGGTTAATATCGTAGTGGGAGTCAACGTGCCAGCAGCGGGATTTGAATAGGTTGTCCTGGAAAAAAGTGAACCATTGCCCGATACCAAGGTTATGGTCTCGAAATGCTTAGCAAAGTTGATCCTTTTTACTTTTAAGGTGCTGCTCTCCGTCAACGTGCCTGTCTGGTCCCAGACCGCCGCGAAGTTGGCGGTATTGTGGGCAACACTGGCAACGAGGATATTATTCGAACAAGAAGGGGTTAAATCCGAAATGATCATGGCCCTGGGATTCGTAGGGGCCGAGGTGGTGGAGCTGGTACTATAACTTGAGAGATTAGCAGCGGTGACGGTGTTCTGGTCATACGAAGCGGTATTGTCCGTGAGGCCGTTCAGATCCGTTGCCGGGTCGAACCAGTAGCGCCTGCTGCAAGTAAGGTCCGTCGCATAGATCTTGGCGGCAGGGAGTTCTGTCTGAGTACCTATGTTGGTAGCCCAGGTCCCTGCGCCTTCGCCGGATTGCGGAATAATCCGGCTATCCAGAACGTAGTTCACCAATCCATCCGCCAAAACATCCAGGGCCTTTTCCTCGGCATCCTGTGTGGCGGACTGCATCATCTTGATCACATTGGGGGCAAGCATTCCCGCCAAAATGGCGATGATGGCCAGGACCCCAATCATCTCGATGAGTGTAAATCCATGCTCCCCCAAAGGTTTGTGATTTTTCATTATCGTCAAGCAGTTTTTCCTATTTAATACTCCCAAACAGGCTTAGAATGGGAAGGATAATGGATACGGCGGTAAAACCCACGATACCGATGAGAAAAAGCATGATGGCAGGTTCCATGATTCCGAAAATCTTTTTCATCCGCCTGGGAACATCTTCATTATAATAGTTGGCAAGGTTTTCCAGGGCGCCGCCCAGATCGCCGGAAGATTCCCCAACCGTGATCATCATCAGCGCTTTGGAAGAAAACACATCATGTTTTTTTAAACTTTCATGCAATTGCATCCCTCCCGCAATATCAGTCCTGGCTTCTCTCAGGGCAAGCTCCATGACCTTATTCTTCATGATGGGTTCACACAGTTCCAGGGTCTGAAGGATGGGAACACCGGACTTGAAGAGCGCTGAAAAATTGTACGCAAATTTGGAGATGGCCAGCATCCTGTTGAGTTCACCGAAGACGGCAACATTCATCTTCATATTATCGACAGCAAAGGCAAAGCCTTCCCAGCGACGTGTCGCGTACTTGTAAAGAACCGGGGTAAGCCCACCAAACAACGCTAATACCCACCATGAGGCCATGAAAAAATCACTCAATCCCATAACTATTCTTGTAGGCATGGGAAGGGGAACATTGAGGCTGGTTAACAGGGTAATGAATTTTGGAACAACAAAGGTAAATAGAACAGTAATGAACAAACCCAGGGCAATCAAAACCGCAACAGGATAAAGGGTGGCCTGCTTTACGTCCGCTTTTAGCGCCTCCTGGTTTTCCAAATGGCGAATCAGTTCGCCAAAGGTTTCCGGCATATTTCCGCTAAGTTCGCCTGCTTTCACCATTCCCACAAAATGTTCGGAAAAAATTCTAGGGTGGCTTCCCAAGGCAGCGTTGAACTGGTTTCCACCCTCAACGGAGGAAACAATGTCTTTTAGGGCATCTTTAAAGTAGGGATTCTCCACCTCTTTGCCAATGGTGTTCAGTGCATCCAGGAGGGTGACGCCTGCTTTCACGAGCCCTCTCAAGGTAACCAGGAAGTCAATGAGTTCCCTGGCCTTAACATTTGGCTTGAAGATAGTAATCTTGGTCTGCCCGAGACCCTCATCTTCCGGGTTCAGTATTTCAACAAGCACGGACCCTGCCTCAGCAAGTTTTGCTTCCAGTGCAGCAGGACTAGGGGATGTAATAGTCCCTCTAATTGGGCTTCCGGCGCGGTCTACTGCTCGGTAAAAATAATCTGGCATAGTAACACCTTCCCATTCAAAGAGGGAGTAATGGAGTGGTGGAGTACCGGAGTATTGGAAAACCCAAGGCCAACGAACGTCCGTGGGATGCCACGGCAAATGACTCGATTACATTGCAAAACGGAAACCCGAGCCCCATTACTCCATTACTCCATTACTCCAGCACTCCAATACTCCAATACTCCAGCACTCCAATACTCCATTACTCCGTGAACGGTTACAAAAAATGCGTTGAACTTGTTTAAAAAGGTACCTTAAAGAACACCGCCACACACAGTAGCTGCTCAGTTTCACTCATGGCTAATCTTAAAAATTTCCTCCAGGGTCGTTAGGCCCTTCAGCGCCTTCTGAATACCATCTTCAACCAATTTACGCATACCTTTCTTTTTTGCAAGTTCTTCTATTTCCTTAGTTCCGGCATTACCGACAATGAGGTCGTGAAAGCTATGATCTATCTTCAGAATTTCAATAACGCTCAACCTTCCAAAATATCCCGAATTTCCGCAGGCCTGGCACCCGGCCCCTTTGAAGAATTGATACGCGACCTTTTTTGACAATTTAAAGCCTATGGCGGTCAACTCACTCTCTTGTTCTTCCTTTGGTAATTCCGTTTTACAGTATTGGCAAATCCGGCGGACAAGCCTTTGTGCGACTACGGCTCTTAAAGCAGATGAAACCAGATATGATTTCAACCCCATATCCACTAGCCTGGGGATGGAGGCCGCCGCGCTGTTGGTATGGAGAGTGGAAAGAACAAGGTGGCCCGTAAGCGCCGCGCGAATAGCGAGACTGGCGGTTTCGGAATCACGTATTTCGCCCACCATAATAACGTCGGGATCCTGCCTTAGCATTGCGCGCAGACCTGTTGGAAAATCCATCCCCACATCCGGATTCACAGGGGTTTGCCTGATGAGGGGCAATTCATATTCAATAGGGTCCTCCAGAGTCAGGGTGTTTCTTTCCATTGTGTTGAGAATTCCCAGGGCCGCGTAAAGGGTGCTGGTTTTACCGCTTCCCGTGGGGCCGGTAACCAGAATCAACCCATGAGGACTCTTCAAGACTTGCTGAAAAAGCTTCTGGTCCCTGGCCGAGAATTCAAGGGCTTCCAGGTTGAGGCCCACCCTCTCTTTGTCCAGTACCCTCAGTACAATGGTCTCACCGGTGGATATGGGCAAAGTGGAAATTCTCAAATCCACCTTCCTGGTGCCGGTGTTGAAAGAGATGCGCCCATCCATGGGAATCCTGGTCTCCGTTATGTCCAGATTGCCCATAATCTTTAACCTTGCGCTGATGGAAGCCTGTAATGATTTTGGTATGAGCACCTCCTGGCGAAGGGCGCCGTCAACCCTGAATCGAACGCGGTATACCTTTTCATCCGGTTCAAAGTGGATATCCGTGGCGCGTGTTTTGATCGCCTTGGAAATAATGAGATCCACCAGACGGATGATAGGGAGCACATCGGCTGAGGCTTCATCGAGATAATCAGCGCCCTGGGAGAGGATTTCTCCAATGATCTGGTCAAAGGTCTTTTGTTGGGCATAGTGCTGTTCGATGGCCTCAATAATTTCATTTTTTGGGGCGGTAACCACCTCCACACTGAATCCGGTTTCCAGTTCCAGGGCGTCTATGGCAAGGATATTGAGGGTGTCCGCCACGGCAGCCTTGATGGTATTTCCTTTGCGACTGAGGGGTAGAAACTGGTAGCGCTTAGGAAGTTCGTAGGGGACTAGTTTGATTACTTCGGGGTCGACGGGGTAGGTCCGAAGGTTGATAATTTCGGCACCGGACTCATCGGCGAGAAACTGGGTGACAACATCCTGAGTAAGGATACCGAGGCTTTCCAGGGCCTGGCCGAGGTAAATGTTTTTGGCTTTACTCTCGTTCAGTGCGAGGTTAAGCTGTGCCTCGGAAATAAGGCCACTTTCTATCAGCCTTTGTCCTAATGGTTTCGAGCGTTTTTTTTCAGCCTTCACAGGATATTGCCCTCCGGGTTGAGGAGGAAGGAAGAGTTAAGCTAACCGATTTAACGTCGAACATCGGACGTTGGATATGAAGCGTCGAAAAAGGTGGGATAAAAAATAAATAACTTAAAAAATTAGTTGTGGGCAAGGTAGATATACATGGTTGTGCCGGAATATTTGCACTTGCCTTGTGATTCGTTTGCGGCGCTGGTAGCGGTAAGCCCGTTGTCAATGATTGCATCCACCTTATCGAATTCCGTTTGCGACACGCCGGTAACTTGAATGGCAACCACTTGATTGGAGGTGGCCATATCTCCGTTTCCGTCGTCACTCAGGTCCCAACTTTGAGTTTCATTGGCCGCAAGGGTGGCAATGCCCGGATTGGTTTCGATGGTGAGGGCGGTGCCAATGGCAATGCTTTTCACGGAATCGATATATGGCCCATTCCATTTTGCCCAAAGCCCGGTGGTGGTGGTAGTCCCCCCGTTTGTAGTGAGATCCGACTCAAAGTTGGGTTCCGCAGTATCAGCGGTACCGTCTGCGGCAAGGGAGGCCAGTGTTCCGATATCTTTATACCAGCTTGCAACAGCGCCCTTATAAGTGCTGACTTCCGCAGCGAACCTTGTGGCTTTGGAATCTGCAATGACGCCAAAGATTTTTGGTGCCACCAGGGCGGCCAGGATAGCGATAACAGCAAGCACGCCAACCATTTCGATGAGTGTAAAACCAGCTTCATTTTTTTTGAACTCTTTCCTTTTCATCTCATTATCCCCATTTATGGAACGACACCAGTTACAGTTATTTGATATTTCGGCATGTAAACAAAAAAGCTTTAGTAAAACCTATATAAACCAATAACTTATATAGCATGGCTTCACATTATTTTTTCATTTTTTCACTTATAGCGATGAATTATTGACGCTTTGACACATAAAAAGCAATATTTATGCCATATTACTACATAAACGACTTCCCGGCAAATTGTATGCACTTCCAAAAAATCATTTTTTTAAGAAACCTACCACTAATTCCATCTTTGTTAATGTTAAGGGGGTTAGTAGCTGAAAAGGTAATTTTTGGAAGGAGAATAACCCTAAACGGAATTATAAAAGCAAGTAATGTGCCAAAGGGAAGAAATGCGATAAGCTGTTGAAATTAAAGAGTATTGCGGAGAAACCAGCAATGGAGAGAGAGGCAATATGAGACAGTAGTGTCTTGCAACATGTCCCTGATGTGTCTCGTTCGAGACATGCTGCCGTCTCAAAGTAATTGGATAAAAAAGGACGGAATTAAACAATAAGATGTTGCATTGCTAATAGAAAAAGTTTGTTTAAGAGGCTATTTTCGCTCAAGATCATTTAATCTGAGCAATGTTAAAAACTGAAGAATAAGCATGCCTGCCAAAAGAGCATCTGTTAAAGAGACATGCATGTTATCAGGCAGCCAATTAACAGCAACAAAGATGGAAAGCAACCCTCCAAATAAAAAATAACCTAGTAGCTGAGAAATTTTTTCGCTCATCGGCCAATCCCCTTTCAGATATGGTGGAATTTAATAATGCCTTTTGCTTTTTTAATTGCTATTATTGTGCCAAAAAACAAAAACACCATAACTCACTGTTTTTAAAAGGATTTTTGGAATGGTTGCAAAGGAGCATAAAAAAACGAGGTGTTGCATAATGCAATAGTGTGATTCGATTTTATGTGTTTAATTATTAGATTCCCCTTTGTTTTCAAAGATTTATATTTATTTAGCTCAAAAAGCAATACTTTATGCATTTTGTCGAGCCATTTCTCTCAATTTACAAGAATTTATCTGATGAACAAACGCTCTTTCCTCCTTTCTTCATGAAAAATACAAGGGATTGCAGGTCCACCACACGCAATAGGGCACTTCTCATATACTGAAATTCCTAAGCAAAATGGCCAGACATGAAGCGTATGGCAAAATGCAATAGTACGCATTTCGCAATATTGCTTTAACCTGTTGATAACAAAAGACTTATTTCATGTGAGGCGCTACAAACCCATACGCTTCATGCATTATTGAAAAAGGCATAGAAAGCCTAAAAAGTCTTATAAATCAGTAACTTAAGAAAAATTATGTTTTGGTATCTTTTTTGCTCTTATAATGACAGATCATAAAAAATATTAACCCTCTTCATAGGGTCTAATCTTATGGATAAAAAAGAAATATTGATAGATATTATAAAACACGATGGCGATTGTTACTGGGTAAGAGATTTATACAACAACATTGATGTTTGTCGCACATGTGCACTGAACCAATTAAAAAAAAAGGAAGGGGAGGGCTATTACTCTTGCTTTGAGGCGTTATGTGGAGATGGGGAAATCAACGAGCAAGAAGTGCACTATAACTATATGAAAGCAGCTAAGGCCGAATTGAGGAACTTGATGGCCCAAGAAAACGTTCTCACAAATCACGCATGACGAAAAAAAAGATATTAGATCCTTACATGGTGATTCTGAGAAGCCATCTCAATCTAAAAAACCTTTAAAATCAAAAGCTTTTAACCACTAATTTCACTAATAAAAATCAAAATAATTCGTGTAATTTGTGAAATTCGTGGTTAAAAAAGGTTCTTGTTTTTATGATTTAATAGAAAATATTTCAAATATCTTTGGTTAGACTTAGTTTTAGCACATTGCTTATAACAACGAACGTTAGACACCAAACGGGAAAAAGGGGAAATAATGGTTAAAAAGGTACCGGTAGCAGACCTGAGAGTGGGAAGTTTTATTGAGAAAATAGATATAAGTTGGTTTAAAACTCCTTTTCTCTCCAACCAGTTCAAAATTACCTCCAACGAACAAATTGACAAACTGAAAGAACTGAAGGTTCCTGAAGTTTACATTAACACTCAAAAAGGGTTGGATATTTTAGAAGCTGGCGCCGTAGAAGAAAAACCGGAAAAGCAGGAATCTCCTACCACGCAGTATATCCCTATCGCCTCTGCAAAACTTCTGGCTAATACGGAGTTGCCTTTTGATTTGTATTTAAAAAAGGGAAATGAATACTCCATATACCTTGCCGAGGGTCTTCCTTTTCATTCAGAAGTAAAGTATGACCTGGACGACCAGGGAATTAACACTTTATATATTACATCCACCGATAAGGACCACTTGGACCAATATGAAAAAAGCCTGGAAAAGGAAAGAGAATTATCACAAAAGGGTTTGGCGCCTGGTTTTGAGACCCAGGAAAAGGTGGAACAATATAACGATTTCCTGGATAACTATATGCCGGTTGATTTGACTATCTTTTTCCCGGGATTGAAAGTCCCAATCAAACTATTTACAGAAAAAGACAGCGTGGTCACCATGGTCTTGGATTCAGGAGGCGAAGTACCCGAAAATGAAATATTTTGTGAATCAAGTAATGGGCACAAGCCTGCCAATCTTCTCATCCAACTGACTGACTCCGCAAAATACCAGGATTTCATTAAAGGACTGTCCACGGGAAAGCATCTGGGTTATTCGGAGAAGGCGATGAAAATCCGGTCGGCGGTGCTGAAAGAAAACTCCAAGTTAGTAACCAGGGATCTTATGCTAAATCCCCGTAGCGGCGAAAAAATGGCAGAGGCAAAAACCGTGGTTACGGGCATGATCGATAACATTTTAACATGTCCTAACTCTTTTATGGGGCTAATGAAAATCAACACCTACGATTATTACACCTACGTTCACTCCATAAATGTTTGTACCCTTTCTATTGGGCTGGCCATGGAGATCGGGCTCAATAAAAAAGAAATGTCTGATCTGGCCATTGGAGCCATGATGCATGATGTTGGCAAAAGTGACGTGCCAAGCTCTCTAATCAACAAACCGGGAAAACTCACGGAACAGGAGTTTATTACTGTCAAAAATCATGTTAATTTGGGTCACAAACTCATGGTGAAGCAAACCGGAATGTCCGAGGAGGTATCTATCCCTCTTATCCAACATCACGAAAAATTAAACGGAAACGGATATCCTAACAGGCTTGAAAATGGCCAGATTCATACCTTTGGCAGAATAGCCTCCATTGTGGATGTTTACGATGCACTCACCACGGAACGGTCTTACAAAAAAGCCTTCCAACCATTCGAGGCAGCAAAGTTTCTGGCGCAAAGACCCGAGGAGTTTGATAAAAGCTTTATGAAGAGTTTTGTCTTGATGCTGGGGAAACAGTCTAGCTGACGTTGGGCAGATTCTAACGTAGCGTTTCTGAAAATAAATATCCCTTCAAATCTGAAATCAGCAATCTAAAATCTAAAATATCTATTTCCCCCGCATCTCTAGAAAAGTGGCTTCCGGTGGGCAAAGAAGGCGGAAATCGAGCATCTTGGCGGATCCTACACCGTTATTTATATGAAAAAGAGTCTTCTTTTTCTTGAATATTCCCCTTGCGTATTTAGTAGGAAGGTTGGACCTGGTTATTAAGGCCCCTATCCAAGGAAATCGCACCTGCCCTCCATGGGAATGCCCCGCGAATACCGCATCAAATTGTCGGGACGCTAAGCCATCAGGACTGTCTATACAATGAGTGGCAAGAATTTTGAGTGTTCCCGGCTGGAAATTTTTCATAGCGCTTTCCAGATCGTCTTTTTCAATGAAAGCGTCCTCCACTCCCGCAATCTGCATCATCCGGAAGTTTCCCTCATCATCTTTGTATTTCACGTCTACACTATTATTTCTTAACAAAACTACGCCTACTTCTTTAAGCGTTTTACAAAGAGCCTCTACATCATTCTCGTGGTGACCCACTCTTTTGTCATGTGCTATAGCAGACAGAATACTTTTGAAAGTACATTTGTAGTAGTCGTGGGAACCCAGAACCGCATAGGTTCCAAAAGGCGGTTCAAATCCCCGCAGCGCCTCCACACAATAGTCGATACCGGTATCATCTTCAATCATATCACCCGTGGCAAAGACCATATCCGGTTTTTCCTTATGGAGGCTTGTAATAAAAGCCAGCTTTTTTTCATTTCCCTTGGTGAAATGAAAATCGGAGATATGCAAGACCTTAAAACTTCTGCCGGGGTCCGTCTCGGTTTCAAATGCTTCATGGGTAATCCGAAACCGCTTGGTTTCAATGAAAACCATATAAGCAAACAACGCCACTCCGCTACCAATCAAAATAATCAGCAATAGGGTACTGATGTTTCTCTCCTCTTAAGTATTATCAGCAACAATCCGCAGATAAGAAAAATGATCCCGCCCCACATTCTTTTGGGTCCGAATGAAACGATTATTTCATTCTTCGAAACAGGGCTTTCGTAAAACTCCTTTCTGGTACCTTGAATTTTTTCCTTTACCTGAAAAACCTTTTCTTCCGACCAGTTATACCCCGAACCCACTATTGTTTCAGTAAAATAACGATCCAGGATCTGGTTTTCCTTGTAGGCCATCCAGTATTCTTTTCGGCTTTCATAACGGTCTCTTTGGAGAAGGTGGATCAGGGCTTCCATTTGGAATTTATCAAATGAACTTTGGTTTTTTAAAAAGTCCATCAGATTGGAAGGGTAGAGTTCCTTAATGGCCTTGCTGTATTTTTTTGCTTCCTTAAGATCTTTTTCTTTAAGATCCTTCAAAGGAAAACGGGAATAAAAAACCCCTATTTGGGGGTCTTCGTGGCAAAACCCCCAATCCGTGATTATGGAAATGGAAACTCCCGACAAGATAAGAAGAAAAATGGAAATACTGCATGTAATCCGAACATTTTTTAAAGAAACCGGTCCCTCAGCATGACAAGGGTATAAAACCTTGGCAAACAGGATAGTTGCCAAACCTGAGCTGGCGGCGTTCAAGTAAATATCCGGCAGGTCGCCCACTCGGGTGGGCAAGTAAAACTGGATCAATTCATCGCATATTCCAACACTTAAGCCAATAAGCCAAAGGACAGGAAAAATCGTTTTATCTTTGATGCTTTTTTTCAATGGCAGACAGTAAAGCCAGGTTAGAACCCCGTATTCAGCAATATGAGCAATTTCTATGGTATTTTCATTGGAATAAAAAATGAATGAATAGCCAAGAGCGGCTGCAAATAACCAAAGCAGCCGCCTGGTTTTACCTTTTTTTATCGCAAAAAAGAAATATAGCGCCGCTGCCAGAAAAAAGATGGCAAGTAAAATCTCGGTGAAGTTTCTTATGCTAGATAAACTAAAATAGGCAGAAACAAAGTCCCAAAAGTTTCTAACTGGAGATAGGGTAAGAAAAAGGCACAGGGTAAAGACGAGGGGTGGAAACCAGGAAAGAAGACCTTTACTTGTAAACATTCAGTAAACCACTTGAATTCAACCAATATTTGAATAGCAGACAAAAAAAATTAAGGCTTTATAAACAACAAGTTGCACAAGCTATACGAGCTATTTTTGTAACCGTTCACGGATCTTACTGTTTTTAGCCCCAACGGGGCATAACAAGATAGCCCAGGGTAAGCGGAATGCAGCCCTGGGTATAAATCAAAAAAAAAAACGGAAGCCCTGAAGGGGCGCAACAAAAAGAATTATGGCGCATAAACGCCTGCATCATGCCATTCTTTGTGTCGCTCTTTCAGAGCTTAAATTTTGGGGGTATTCAAAACCCAGGGCGATGCCCTGGGCTATCTTGTAACGCCCCTTTGGGGCTAAAAAATTAAACAATAAAGACTTACATCCGGTCCGATCGTGAACGGATACCTATTTTTTTCATTAATTCGTGTTTTGTTCTTTCTTTTTGGCGAGTCACTTGTGTGTTTACCTACATTTTGTCAGGAGCGGTAATGCCTAATAGATTAAGTGTTTTTTTGAGAACCAGAGCGGTGCAGTAAATCATGAAAAGCCGTGCTTTTTTCAACTCTTCCGTCTCTGCCCGCAACACCTGATGTTCTTTATAAAACTTGCTGAGGTCTTTGGCAATATGCCAGGCGGCTTCGCAAACCCTTGCCGGATTATACTCCAAGGCGGCCTTCCTTACTTCTTCGGGGAAGTTGTAAAGTTGCTTAGCAAGGGAAAATTCTTCTGTATTGCCAAGAGAGGAAAAGTTCACGGAATCAAAAGAGATCTCTCCCGCTTTTCGCAGGATACTTTGAATCCGTGCGTGTGAATATTGAATATATGGCCCGGTGGAGCCCTCGAAAGAAATGGCTTCTTTTGGGTCAAAGCGGATGTTGTTTTTTGGGTTGACCTTTAATAGAAAGTATTTTAAAGCCCCTTGTCCTATCTCTTCCGCTCGACTCTCCAGTTCTTCATCCTGGTAATCGTCCCGACGCTCTCGGATTCCGGTCTTTGCCAACTCCTTTAACTCATTCAACAAGTCATCCGCATCCACCACGGTTCCTTCCCTGGATTTCATCTTACCCTCCGGGAGGTCCACCATTCCATAAGAAAGATGGACGCATCCTTTTGACCATTGAAAACCAAGAAGTTCAAGGATTTTGAAAAGAACATTAAAATGATATTCCTGCTCATTGGCTACCACGTAGAAGGATCGGGAGAACTGATAATCGTCGTATTTTAACTTTGCCGTGCCAAGATCCTGGGTAATATACACCGCTGTTCCGTTGGGCCTCAGCAACACTTTTTTATCCAGACCGTGTTCCGCTAAATCTACCTCCACGGCGCCATCTTCCCTTTTATAAAAAATGCCTTTCTCCAGCCCTTCTTGGACAATATTTTTGCCCAATTGGTAGGTATCGCTTTCGAAATACCATTTATCAAACAGGGTTTCCATACGACCATAGGTTTCCTCGAACCCTTTGTAGACCCAGCCGTTCATCTTTTTCCATAGGGCAATGGTTTCTGCATCATCGTTTTCCCACTTGTGAAGCATTTCCTGGGCTTCTTCTTCCAGTGCAGGGTGTTCTTTTAGTTTTGCCTCGAAAAGAACATAGTACTTTCCTACTAAATGGTCCCCTTTCATGCCACTGGATTCGGGGGTTTCTCCGCCTCCCCATTTATCATAAGCCAGCATGGATTTGGCAATATGCACACCGCGGTCATTAATCAGGTTGACTTTAACGGCTTTGCAGCCGGTGGTTTCCAGCAAATTGGCCACCGCCATTCCAAGGACGTTATTTCTTAAATGACCTAAATGTAGAGGTTTATTGGTATTGGGAGAGGAATATTCGATGAGGACAGTTTCCTTGTCTTCTTTTTCCACACTGCCGTAATCCAATTTTTTTTCCTGAATTTCCTTTAAAGTCATTTCAATGAACCGGCTTTTGTTGAAGAAAATATTCAAGTACCCCCCTTCGGGAACGGCTTTTTCAATTTCATCACTTTGAGGTATTTTTTCCGCAAGTCGAGACGCGATTTTGGGTGGCGCCATTCTCAGAATGCGAGCCATGGGGAAGCAGGGGAGGGCCAGATCGCCCATATCCGATTTAGGAGGCTCTTCTAGTCGCATGGACTCAACGGATAGCTCTTGCTGAAATTCCTCCTGAAAGGCTTTGGAAATTTGTTCTTTGATTTTTTGTTGATGTTTATTAAATAGCACGGTGTCTTGCTCCACAAAATGTATAAAAAAATTAGCATTAATTTAAACTATTGGGAAAGCCCTTTGAGGGTCATAAACCGGTCTTAGCCAGATAAACAGCCCCCAGAACACCAGCATCTTCGCCACATTCCGCCGGCACCACTTTAACCCTCTCTGCCGGAATCTGGTAGGTCCTGCTCTTCATTTCCCGGATGGCGGGTGGAATGAGCAAATCCCAGGCGGCCATCATGCCACCCCCAATGATGATTCTTTCTATATTAAAAATATGAACAAGATCTGCGAACCCGATCCCGAGATATTTTCCCATGGTTTGAAAGAGGCTCGCACAAAAGGGATCACCCTCCGTTGCCAAGTCGAAAAGCAGTTTTGAGGTCACCTTATCCTTCATGGAGTTTGCAGCTCTACAAAGATTCCCAGCCACCGCAGAATCAAATTGCTCTAAAGCTTGTTCCACGGCGGAGTGGGCGGAAACATATTTTTCCAGACACCCTCTCCCTCCGCATCCACAAGGCTTTCCTTCCGGCTCCACGATAAGATGTCCGATTTCAGCAGCCATGCCGTCGGCACCTCGTAGCAGCTTTTTATCCAGAACAATCCCTCCCCCGATCCCGGTACCAAGGGTCAGCAGACAAAAATTGGAAGTTATCTTCCCGCTGCCTTGCCAAAGCTCACCAAGCGCGGCGCAATTGGCATCGTTATCGATGAAAAAAGGAACCGATATCTTTTGGGCAAAAGCGGATCGGATGTCAAAATGGTTCCAGTTAGGGAAATGCGGGGAACGGGTTACAACTCCTTTTTCAAACTGGATGGCTCCAGGAATTCCCATTCCCAGGGCCAGGGGATTTCCCCCATGCATTCCTATAAGCTCTTTGATTACATTGTAAATATTATCAATGATCTGCGGAGTAGGGGCCTTTGACTCGGTGGGACGTTTGTTATTAGACAGAATGATCCCTTCAGGAGAAATGGCGGCCCCCTTAATGAAAGATCCTCCTAAATCTATACCGATGTAGTAGTCGTTACCCATAGTTTTTTAAGAAAATCACAAAATTTATCAATATGTCACAAAACCGGAGTTTCTTCAAGCCTCACCAAAAAGGGGACAGGCAAATAATAGCCATGAAGAAGGAAGGTTTTTGACTTTTATGTACCGTTTTGCTAATCTTTGGGCAAATTCAGGGGCCAAAAATGAAAACACTTTCCAACGCAGTTTTTTGGTGTTTGTGGGGCCTTCGAAGGTCCCACAAACACCAAAACCTTCCTTTCATCTATAAACACCAAAGAAGCAAATTCCTATCATGGCTTAAAAGATCCTTCCCGTCAATTAGCTGCATTAGCATGGTTTATGAGGAGTTGAATCTTTGTCCAGGTCATTGATCTCAGGCCGGTTATTTCTTGGTTGCCTCTTCCTTATCCTCGCGATGGTTATCGTCTACTATGACGCACCCAATGCCGGCTTTCTTATCTACCACGACGACTATTCCTATATCCTTAACAACCCCATCGTCATGGATGGGCTCAGCCTCAACGGGATTTCCCGGGCATTC
>JAJDAS010000379.1 GCA_029261755.1 Nitrospinia bacterium | reverse complement strand
AGGCAAACTGTTACAGGAGAGTCATGTACTGTTTCAAGTAAGGTGGCCCCTCCTCCCGTCAGTATTGCAATTCGTTTCTTCATGTTTTTTTCCTTCCTCTGGTTCCCAGTGTCTCCCTGGGAATCCATTCATGGAGGCTCTGCCTCCAGTTTATAGCGCTGGTCTTCTTTAACGATAAGTTTGTTTTTGAAGCTTGGTGGAAATTGAAGCCCAATTAGTAAATTTTACGAGGCGGGAGCCTCGCAGTACGCATTCCCAGAGAGGACCCTCAATGCCGTTAAGTTATGGAAGTGATCTTTAGTTTGTCCCGTAGGGATTTGTGAAATTAGCCCAGCAATTCATTGCTGGGAACAGCCAATATAGTAGTTTAGTCCCGTAGGGACGGCTGAAAGACAAACGTCCTCCCACATCTTTTACCAGTCGTCCCTACGGGACTAAAAAAATTGATGTTGCGAATCCCAGCGATAAATCGCTGGGCTACTATCGGTTGTCCCTCCGGGACAAGAAAGGATCAAAGAACCTTGAACCCTGAACCACGAACTCCAGCACTCCAACACTCCAACATTACTTTGCTAATACGTACCTGATTAAAGCCGAACTTTTAAGGTATTCAAATTTTGAGGGGTATCCGCCGCTGATCAGTTTATTGAAGCTCTGTCTTAGGCAAACTGTTACAGGAGAGTCATGTACTGTTTCAAGTAAGGTGGCCCCTCCTCCCGTAGATTTAACGCCTAAATCAAATTGCTTGCCCGCTTCCTTTTCATAATCTGCGGTCATGTAATTCGTGGTCCCCCCTCCCCTCTCCTTGATAGCCTTTTTATTTTTATGAATCGCGTCAATGATGCTCCTCGTTCCTTTTTTATATTTCTCTTCATCCGTTCCCATGGAGCCGTTCCAGACAATGGTTTCGGATCTTCCGATGATATAAGCATACAGGCTTCGCGTTTTTTCTCCTATATCCAAAATTTGGTCACCTTGATGCAGCTCATAGAGTTTAAGATTCTTTACCTCTTTATCTCTCAAAACAGAGTAATCCACCGGCATGATCAACCTCCTGCCGTGAACAAGATCCTCCAAAGAAAATTTATCTTTCTTATTGGAGAACTGATTTACCAGTTGGTAATTATTGTATAGTCGGAGTAAACCCTTCGCGAGCCTGATCTCCTCCTCCAACTCCTTCTTGGCCGGATAATAGCCTTCCAAGAACTTTTGATTTCTCAGACCTCTAATATTCCTGGCGGCTTCCGGGTGAATCTTGGCCAGGAGATAGTCACTCACCATCTCGATTTGGGCATAAATAAAGGCGTTCATCAAATGTCCCCCAATAAGGACATAGTCCACCAACTTCTCTCCAATGCTGGTCATTAGATCTGGATTCGCAGCATTGATAATATGCGAGGTTTTTTCCGCCCATAAAATTCTTCTTATGAGATTCTGACTATCCGAAACTTTATCCCCTCCAACGATAACGGTGTAGGGGGAATGGGGCTTTTTAATCTCCTTATGGCCTTCAATTTCATTGTGGAGTAAATCTCCGGCCAGTCCGGGAATTAAGGTATGGATGAAATTTGAAGTGTCCTCTTTCCTATGTGCGGTTCCAAAGGAGTTTTGCACGCTGATATCAACGATGCTGGCCAGGACCTTTGCCAACTCCCCATTGTTTTTTTGTTCGCTTGGGTGGAACCTGACATTATCAAGCATGGGAATTTTAACCTTATTTTTTACCAGATCGAATATATATTTTTTATTGAGTTGATCCCCTCTATAACCTTCTTTTTGCGGATCAAACCTTATAATCTCCACCGGTTTTTCTATGTTGTCCGAAACACAATCCGCGATTACATCCAGCTTCAACTTCTCGTCAAACCCTTTCGGCCTCCCAAGATGGGTCACTAGTAATGGTATGGCTCCGCAATTAACTAGTTTTTTAATAAAAGTGGAGGCTTCCCTTATTCGGTAATCATCCGCCACAGCTCCTTTATGCACCGGAACGTTGAAATCCGATTTTACCAGAACAATCTTGCCCTTAAATTCGGTTAAAAAATCGCTTGCAATTAAATATCTCAAATTATGCTCTTGACCGTTCATACTTAAAGCTCTTTCTAATTCGATAAAATCAATAGAATAGTTTTCGGCTCCCACAGCTTTTAAAAAGGGTTGGAAGGGAGAGGAAAAGGTAAATAAAAAAACAGGGTGTGGGATAAGGTCGAATCAAGCTTTTAGATATTGTTATTCAACCCAGTTTTCCAGACGCAGGTTCTCCACTCTTTCGAATTCTTTGGTATTGTTGGATACTAAGGTCAAATTCCGGGATCGGGCCAAACCCGCTATGAGTAGATCATATGGGCCTATTGGCGTTCCTTTCCTTTCAAGTTGCGCACGAATTTTTGCGGCTTCCATGGCGGAGGGGCTATCCAGATCGATGAGGTTCAAAGGCAAAAGGAATTTGCTAAGAGCGGCTTCGGAATGCTTTCGGCGCTCGCTTTTTTCCACCCCATATTCAAGTTCGAAGAGGGTAATTGTGGATATCGCTACATCCTTTGGAGAATGGCACTTAAACTGTTCAAGAACCTCCGGCGGACGTTTCTTTATAAGGTATATGCAGATATTGGTATCAAACAAATAGCGCATTAGAAAGAATCCCTCTCCTGCATGGCTGGTTGATTGCGGCCTTCTTTCATGAAGTCTTCGGGAAACTCAGCGAGGGAGTCGAACAGTGTTTCCCATGTGGCTTCTATGGGCTCAAGTATAACTTTTTTTCCACTCTTATATATTTTCACCTCATTACCAGGAATTCTGAATGCCTTGGGTAGTCTCACCGCTTGAGAACTACCATTTCGGAATATTTTTGCTGTTTCCATGATATTGCCCCCTCTCATTTAGTATATATGCTAAGTATATACTAAATTGAATATGAGGTCAACTTATGGGTCGAGGTTTTGGAAAATTATCAATTGAATTGAGGTGAAAACAACTCACTCCACCCGATCCACCTTAATGGAGTTCGTACTTCCCACCACGCCTATAGGGATACCGGTAACCATCACGGCAATATCTCCCTCTTTGATAAAACCGGCCGCTTTGGCAGACGCCTTCGCATCACGATGCATCTGGTCCGTGGTCTGCTGTTTAGCAATATGAAGGGGGCTGACTCCCCATACAAGTAGCAGTTGTCGGATCACTTTTTTGTCGAATGAAAAAGCAAGGATGTTTCGCTGTGGCCGCTTCCTGGCAATACGGCAGGCGGATGCGCCTGTTGATGTAACCGTAATGATGGCCGCTGCGTCCAACCCTGTTGCCAGCAAACAGGCTGCCGCTGATGTAGCTTTTGAAATGGAGGCTGTTGTCATCTCCATCTCCAGCTTTAATTTGCCTGTTGTCTCCGCTTTCAGGGCCAGTTGGTGCATCATCTGTACAGTAAGTTCCGGATATTTCCCAACAGCCGTCTCACCGGAGAGCATAATGGCATCGGTACCGTCAATAATGGCATTGGCCACATCCGTGACCTCTGCACGCGTGGGATAAGCATTATAGGTCATGGAATCAAGCATCTGCGTTGCCGTGATCACCGGGATACCTCGTTTATTTGAAGTAGCAATAATTTGTTTCTGAACCAGCGGCACCTCGGCAATGGGGATTTCAACACCAAGATCACCTCTCGCCACCATGATCCCGTCACAAGCCAGCACAATATCGTCCATATTATCCACCGCCTGTTGGGTCTCGATCTTTGCAATGATCTTAAGCCCATTGCAGTCATTATTATTCATAAATGAACGCATCTTCTTCAAATCTTCTGCCGTCCTCACAAAAGAGGCAGCAATGAAATCAACATTCTGCTTGATTAGAAAAATAATATCGGAATAATCTTTTTCGATGAGAAAAGGGAGGGAAAGGGTGGCGGCGGGAAAGTTTAATCCTTTACGTTCGCCAAGTTCCCCGCCTCGCTGGACGCGGCAAATCACGTTATGCCCTTCCATCTTCTCCACATTCAGGGTAATGGCCCCATCGGACATATAGACCAGCTGACCCGGTTCCACATCCTGGTAGAGACTTTCGTGGGTAATTTGGACTTTTTCCGCTGTTCCTTCACAAGGTTCAGGGGTCAGGCAAATTCTCTGCCCCGACTCCAGCCTTACCAGCTTGTCTTTTAAAAGACCCGTTCTGATCTCCGGGCCCTGAAGGTCGCCGATAATACAGATATGCCGTTTTAGTTGTTTCTCCACTTTCCTGATTGTCTTAATATTTTTCTGATGCGACTTATGATCGCCATGAGACATGTTGAGGCGGACAACATCCACACCTGCTTCAATGAGGGGAAGCAAAGTTTCAGGGGAGTCGCAGGCCGGCCCCATGGTGGCAATGATTTTCGTTTTACGTATATTTTTCTTCATATCAGATCTTTCTTAGGGTATAAAATAAACTTGATTTTTAACGCAGAGATCGCGGAGGACGGAAAGGGGAAGTAGAGTGACGAGTGACAAGAAAAAGCCATGGACTATTTCTTAGAAACCTCCCCTTCGCTTCGCTCTTCCCCTCCTTGCGAAGGAGGGGATACAGGGGAGGTTTTCAAAAAAAAACTACATTCTTCGATGTTCAATGTTGGATGTTCGATGTTCGATGTTAAATCTTTTCTTACTACTCGTTACTTGTTACTGCTTTTCATCTCACTG
Organism: Nitrospinia bacterium; assembly: GCA_029261755.1. GTDB lineage: Bacteria > Nitrospinota > Nitrospinia > JACRGO01 > JACRGO01 > JACRGO01. The sequence goes on along the minus strand of JAJDAS010000379.1, from coordinate 4,269 downwards.
AACAGGCGTTTCTTGTAGATTCCAAATTTCCTCACTGTACTGTTGGATGCTACGATCACTGGAAAACTTGCCCATGCCGGCGATATTGAAAACCACTTTCCTGGCCCACGCCATTTTATCCTGATAAAGCAGAGCTACTTTCTCCTGGGTTTCTTTATAAAGCGGCAAGTCTTTCAAGATGAGATATCTGTCTTCTCTCATTAGGGACTCGGCTATCCTGTGAAGCACTTCCCTTTCCTCCACAATGCTTGTCAGTTTCTTGGAGCATAATTGATCCATGATTTTTTGAATGTCCTTGTGGTTCCGGCAAATTTCTTCGGGGTTATAATAACCGCTCTTCAATTGTTTAACCTCGTCTGCGTTCAAACCGAAGATAAACATATTTTCCTCTCCGATTTGTTCCGCCATTTCTACGTTGGCCCCGTCCATGGTTCCAATGGTCAAGGCGCCGTTCAGGGCCAGCTTCATGTTCCCCGTTCCCGAGGCCTCCAGTCCGGCGGTGGATATTTGTTCGCTCAAGTCTGCTGCCGGAATCAAGATTTCCGCCAGAGAGACATTGTAGTTCTCCAGGAAAACCACCTTGATCATTCCCCTGATATCAGGGTCATTATTGATCAACCGGGCCAGGATATTGATAAATTTGATAATTCCTTTAGCCTGGGCATAGCCCGGAGCAGATTTGGCGGCAAAAAGGAAGGTTCGCGGCGTAATTTCCTTGGATGGATTGTCCTTCAATTCATTATAGAGCATGAGGATGTAAAGGGCGTTCATCAACTGCCTTTTGTACTCATGAAGCCGTTTGGCTTGAACGTCAAAGATGGAGTCGGGATTCACTTCGATCCTTTCAACAATTTCCCCACGCGCATTTTTCACAGGATTATGCTTATGAATGTAGTCTTTCAACCTTTCTTTGTTCCGGCGCTTAATTTCCAGGAGCCCGTTCAGAAATTCGGAGTCATCCACGAACTTTTCCAGTTTTCTCAACTCCTGCAAATCGGTGATCCACCCCTCCCCTATTTTCCCGGTGATTAAATTCGCCAGCTCTGGATTGGGTTTGAGGAGCCACCTTCTGGGAGTAATCCCATTGGTCTTGCAGTTGATTTTTTTTGGAAACATTTCATGAAATTCCCTAAATACCTGGTCCTTAAGAATCCGGGTATGAAGCTCCGCCACCCCGTTCATGGAATGGCTCCCCACAATAGCCAGGTGGGCCATCCTTATCTTTCCATTCTCCAGGATGGATAAACGCCTGACGCGCTCCATGTCTCCTGGATATTGTTCCCACACCAATTCGCAAAAATCGTGATTGATGATCTCGATGATTTCAAAATTTCTGGGAAGAAGCTCTTTCATCATGTGACCGTCCCACTGTTCCAGGGCCTCGCTCAAGACAGTGTGGTTGGTGTAAGCACAAGTCTTCCTGGTAATATCCCAAGCTTTGTCCCAATTAACACCCTCTTCATCCACCAAGATCCTCATCAATTCCGTAACGGCAAGGGAGGGATGGGTATCATTGATTTGGATAGCTACCTTTTGCGAAAAGCCGTCAAAAGAGTTGTTGGCCTTTTTGTAACTTCTGATAATGTCCTGAATACTGGCGGACACAAGAATATATTGTTGACTCAACCGCAATCGCTTGCCAGGATCGTGGTTATCATTGGGGTACAAAATAGAGACCATGGTCAGGTCTTCATGGCTTAGCACATCCTTCAATGCTTGTTCATAGTCCCCCTTGTCGAAGGCTTTGATGTCGAATTTATTGTAGTCAGGGACGGAGGTGCTCCAAAGTCGCAAAGTGTTAACCGTATTGTTTTTAAAACCTATCACCGGGGTGTCGAATGGGACCGCTGCTACTGGTTCATAACCTTTGATCTCCGTTTTTTTCTTACCCTGCATTAAATTTTTCCTATGGAGTTGTCCCCCGAATTTGACGATGACCGTATCCTCTTCATGTTGAATTTCCCAGGGGTTGCCGTGCTGAAGCCATTGATCCGGGTGCTCCACCTGGAACCCATCCAAAATCTCCTGGCGGAAAATTCCGTAATCATAACGCAATCCATACCCATGTCCGGGCAATTGCAGTGTTGCCATAGAATCCAAAAAACAAGCGGCAAGTCTTCCAAGTCCACCATTCCCCAATCCGGCGTCCATTTCCAAATCTTCGATCTCGTTCAGGTTTACCCCCATGGAGTCCAGGGTGTCGCGCACTTGCTTCATCGCTCCAAGGTTGATCAGATTATTTCCCAGAAACCTACCGGTGAGATATTCCGCCGATAAATAGAACAATTGCTTTACCTCTTTATTTTTGTACTCCTGGTTCGTTGCGATCCACTTATCCATGATTTTGTCGCGTAAGGCCAAAGATAAGGATTTGTAGATATGAAGATAGAGTTTCTGGTCCACGGCGTCTTTGATGGACAGAACGCCTCTTAGGCCAAGGCCCAGGGTTTTTTTCAGGTGATGCTCAATCCCTTCGCTGAGGGAACCGTTTAATGGAAAAGTGTCAACCGTATTATGGGACCTCAATTTGTCGTGCATATTTATTCTATCCTTAGGTAAAAAGTGGTTTTGCCCTGGAGATTTATAATATAACTGGATACGGAGCGATTCACCGCAGCCCCAGATTGTTTGGAAGTAGGGGAAATTAGTGGATAAGGCCTTATAAGTAAAGAGGTTTATGATTTGATTATTCCCCTCCTTGCAAAGACAATGTCATTGACTTAAGAAAAATGCCAATTCACGTACTTGGTTTTGTCCCGTAGGGACATATGAAAATAGCCCAGCGATTTATCGCTGGGTAAAAATTACAAATCAATCCAGTCCCGTAGGGACGGCTGAGACCATTGCGTAAGTCAATCTTTATTTCAGCCGTCCCTACGGGACTCAAAAACTTTTTGACAACCTTTCCAGCGATGAATCGCTGGGCTATTATCGCTTGCCCCTCCGGGGTGAAAAAGTGGTATCCCCCTTAAGTCAATACCATTGTCTTGCGAAGGAGTGGATTGGTGGAGGTCTTTGAAAGAAACCTTTCCTCTTCGTTCTTTCAAAACCTCTAATGTGTTTCTAATATATTGTTTTTTCTCTTTTATAAACCTCACCTGTATCCCCTCCTTCGTAAGGAGGGGACTTACTTACCTCATTGAGGCAGCAGGCTTATTCTACAGCTTCATTACCTACTAAAAGATGGTGGGTAAAGACTAGCTAAGAAAGGGGGATGTTATGAGACTGTTCAGGCCGCAATAAGTACGGAGTTATCACCGCCATATGGGCTTGGGACATATTTATCGGCATCCCAATCGTTTTCCCATTTAGTATCATTAATGAGGTAGCGGAACTGGTATTCCGTTCCAGGTTGGAGGTCAAGCTTGGTGGTATAGTTTCCGGCAGACGTTTTCTTCATGGGGGTAGCTTGGGCATCCCAATTGTTAAAATCACCAACAACCGAGACCTTCTTAGCGTCCTGAGCTGCTGCTTTCGGCAACTTGAAGGTAGCGCGAATAACGTTGTCAGGTCTAACAAACTCTTTGCTCAGCCCAACCTTGGAAACCTTTATTTTTTCTGAAACGGACTTAACAGTAACAGTTTTTTTGGCAACAGTTTTTTTCACGACATTCACTGCTGTTACCTTCTTCGGGGTTATTTTCTTCACAGCTGCCTCTTTAGCCGTAGGTTTTGAGACACAAATTCCAGCCGTTCTTTTTGCTGGCGCCGTTTTTTTCTCAGCGGTGATTGGGGCAACATTTTTCTTGGTAATTGTTTTGGTTTTGCGGGTTGTAGCCGCCCTTTCTTTAGATGCAGTCATTTCAATTGCTCCTCTTGTTATAAAGTATATGAATACGAAAAACTCGGCAGTATATAAGAAATGGTTTTGGAAAGCAAGGGAAATATTTTTTTGAAATTTTCAGGCTTAGAGTTTTGGCGCTTTTTTTGGAGTGTAGCAACCGTGTTGCTACTCCGAAGAAACCTTCCTTATTATCTGTATTGAGGAGTGACGGAGAAGCAAAGCGAAGAGAGGAAGGCAAAGAGAGCAAAGCTTAAAGCGCGGAGACAAAGGCTTGTCACAAAACTACCTAATAAGGAAAAAGAATTTTGTTAAGAGTAGCAACGCGGTTGCTACACTCCAGACTAGAGGAAAAAGCTGCTTTACAACAGGCTCGGTCTTATAAGTAGTACCTAAATTGAGCGATTTATTTTAGTAACAAAAAAAAATGCTTAAAATTTAATCATTTTTTTTTAACTTTAAGCAGCGTCCTGTTTTTGGAGTCAAGA
>JAJDAS010000378.1 GCA_029261755.1 Nitrospinia bacterium | reverse complement strand
GGACTTGTGAAATTAGCCCAGCAATTCATTGCTGGGTAAAAGATCCAAGTAGTAGCAGTCCCGGAGGGACGACTGATCCCCGACGTCCGTTTCACATCTCTTTTAAGTCGTCCCTCTGGGACTTAAAAACTTCGGGCGGCTGACCCAGCGATAAATCGCTGGGCTACTTTCAGTTGTCCCTCCGGGACAAAAAAAGATCAAAATCTAAACCAGAAACCTATACTTAATGACATTGAGGAAAGATCCTGGGAGCAAGAAAAAAACAATCTATGAAAGCACGAATTCATTCCATCTAAGAAGCGTATATTCGTAAGTGTCCATCACGGTATTCCAGACAGCCACATTGCTGAAACGCTTTATATAGCTCCCCCCGGTCCTTAATTCACCCCGCCGAACAGATATTTTGCCGTCCGTTCCTCTCAAAGGTTTCTGCGCTGATTTTCCTTCGTACCAATAATCCCACTCTTCTTCACTCATTAACGGCTTTGACCTTTGCGGGTTTGAAATATAGTACCCCTGTCTTGCGATGAAGGCCCCAGGCCATCCTGACAGCCACCAATTCATAAAACGATAGGCCGCCTCCTGGGAATCGCCGGTTGTCTTGGAAGAGAGGCACATCACCCCGTGCCATGCCCGGTAACCCTCTTTAGGAGCTGCATAGATGCATGGAATGCCCATTCCGTTCAAGGCCGAAACTCCAGGAGAAAACATGCTTTGCAGGACCACTTCTCCACTGGCCATCAGTTCCACCGACCTTGGTACGGAGGACCATACCCCTCGAAATTGCCCCTCTTTTTTATACTCCATGAGGATCTTAAAAAGTTCGTCCACTTCCTGTCGCGTCATATTACCCATGTCCTTGAATTTCATCAGGCCCTGGGACTCAACTGCTAGGGCTGCGTCGAAGATGCCAATGGTAGGGGCATTCACCAATGCCACCTTTCCTTTGTACTTTTTATCCAAAAGCCATCCCCAACTTTCTGTTTTATAGGGTTCACCTTTGGGAATAACGCTTGAATTGTAACCATAGGAGTCGGTGTTATGGACATAGGGCAAAAAACTGATGTGATTTGTTTGTTTGCTCCCCAGGCTCTGGTTATCTTGGGCATAAAGCAACTTGTAAGGAGCGTCACCTAAACCCTTACGGGCTCCGGGCACAATGCTTCCTTTCTTTGTAAGGTCGTTAATTTCATCCCAGTATTCTATTTTTCTTCTGTCGATGGGCTGGATGGCGTTTGCTTGCCAAAGCACTTTGATGCTATTGGACCATTGCTCATAGATATCAAAAGATTCAGGTTGGGTGGCGGCCTGATGAAGCACGGCCGCGCTTCCCCCTGGTTGAAACTCTATTTCGATGCCAAGGTCATCCTGGGCTTTTTTGCGTATTTCCTCTTGCAGGGTTACATGGGTTCCAAGGACGCGGAGTTTGGGCCGTTTTTTTGCCATAACAGAGGGGGCATATATGGGCGTGGTTATACTCCCTAATGAAACAGCCGTACGCTTTAAAAATTTTCTTCTGTTGATTTTTTTCATATTTAAATTGAGAAAAGATAAATAAATTTCCTTATTCTCGGGATAAGTTCTTCTGCCGTTGTGGGTTTTGTTATTAGGTCGTCCGCTCCCAGTTGGTATGCTCTTTCCCGATTTTCCATGCTGCCGTGGCCGGTTAAAACAAGCACCGGTATTCCCTTAAACTCCGCATCATTTTTCAGACGCTTTAAAACCTCAAAACCATCCATCACCGGCATCAATAGGTCCAGCAGAACAAGATGTGGTTTTTCTTGTTCCATTTTTGTTAGGGCCTCTTTACCATTTTCCGCTTCCTCAATTTCCATGCTTTCGGTTTTTAAAATTTTTCGTAACTCTCTTCTGATGATCAGAGAGTCTTCAACAATGAGCACTCTGGGGTGAACGTCGGGGAGATTGGCGTGAAACACGCTCCCCTTTCCCTTTGAAGATTCCACTGTGAGCGTGCCTCCATGTGCTTTCATGATATCGTGGCTGAGGGGAAGCCCAAACCCGGTCCCTTGTTCTCCCTTAGTTCCTGGGGTGGATGTTTTGACTTCCTGCTTAAAAATGTCGGGGAGTACATTTTCGTTAACTCCTGTGCCTATATCCTTCACCGCAATGGTTGCCGTTTTCTCGGGCGGGACGAAGATGGTAACCTCGCCACCCGCATTGGAATATTTAATGGCATTGGATACAAGGTTCAGCAAGACTTCATGGAAGAGGTTGGAGTCGGCGTAAACCCTTGTTTCTTCCGGGATCTCGTTTCGTAAGCGGACATCTTTGTCTCGGCCAAGTTGATTCAGTTGAACCAAAATAGTCTCGGCTACGGAGCGCCCATCCAAGAACCTGAATTTAGGAGTAATACTACCCGTCTGAAGGTTAGCCATTGTTAGGATTTCTGTAATCATGGTTTGCATGCGCTTGGAACTATTCATCACAATTTCTATAAATTCCTTGTGTTCCCGGGAAGGAGGAGTTTTATCATCATCATGGATTAGTTTCAAAAAGCTCTGAATGCTTACCAAGGGTGCTTTTAAGTCATGGGCGACCAGGGATACGAATTTATCCTTAAGCTCGGTTGCCGCTTCCGCTTTTTCCTTTGCCTGCCGCAATTGAGTTTCCAATTTGTGTTTTAAAAGGGTCACCTCAATATTGATGCGCAATGAGTGATCATCAAAGGGTTTGATCATATATCCGAAAGGATCGGTTAGCTTGGCTCGTTCAAGAATATCATCATCCTGAAAGGCGGTGAGAAAAATAACAGGAATATCCAAATGGGAACGTATCTGACGCGCGGCCTCTATTCCGTCCATTTCCTCTCGCAACATAATATCCATCATGATTAGATCGGGGAGGCATTCCTCAGCTTTTTTGATGGCCTCTTTGCCGGTATCCGCCATGGCAGGAACGAAATACCCCATATGCTCCAGAGAGCTTTTTAGATCCATCGCAATCAGAAGCTCGTCTTCAACTATTAAAATTTTTTCCTTAGCCATTTTGAAAACCGTTTCGATTGATGAATGTTGATTGATGATTGAAAAGCTTTATGATTTTTCATTTACTTCCGGCGGTTTTTCTGGATGCAATGAAGATGGCAGTCAACTGATCAGCTTCATTCAATAAAGGTTCCACTTTTTTCCCATCCATAAGTTTTTCATCAATTATAAATTCCAGCCAGAAATTAGATTCGTCCGCCTCCTCTACTACAATACTTAGCTTTGAGATAAAACTTGCTTTGGATTGCGCCAGACACGCGGCTCTATAATTGGCGGCCACAGATGTCGAGCATCTGATTAACTGGCCCCGGATATGATTTCCTAATGGATTTTTTGGCAATGCCATGCAAAGTTTGACACAACGATGAGCAAACTCTTTGGCTCGTTTCTTCAATTCATTACTATTCATTTCACGACCCCCCTTTTTGATTGATTATTGACGATTGTCGATTGATGAATGATGAATAAAAAACGTTTTGATCAACAATCCTCAGTCCTCAATCAACAATCATCAATCAAAAATCATCAATCTTCAGCATCCAATATATCTCCTGACCCTCGGAATGAAATCAACGTTCTTAATGGGCTTGTTTACAAAGTCATTCGCTCCCAGTCGAAATGCCTCTTCTCTGGTTTTTTCCTCCGCATCAGACGTGAGGACTATGACCGGAATATCTTCCATACCCAACTTGTTACGAATATTGTCCAACAATTCAAAACCGCCCATCACCGGCATGTTGAGATCCGTGATGATAAGGTGGATTTTTGTTTTGGCCAGCAGATCAAGCGCTTCTTTCCCGCTTTCCGCTTCCAGGATTTCCGAGTCTGTTCTTTTTATGAACTTCTTTAAAATCAAACGTATTGACATATCATCATCTACAATCAAGACTTTTGGCCGGATCAATGGGAGCCTGGCGTAAAACACGCTTCCCTTTCCGGGCGCGGACTCCAATTCCAGGGTCCCGCCATGGGCCTCTATAATATCGCGGCTCAAAGGGAGCCCAAGGCCCGTGCCCCTTTCCCCTGCTGTTCCCAGGGTAGAGGTTTGTTCCTCATATTTAAACAGGTGGGCCTGGCGCTCTTTTTTTATTCCCGCTCCCGTATCTTTCACCGCGATGGTGGAGTCTTCCTCGGGCGGAACATACAAAGAGATCCTGTCTCCTTCCTTGCAGAACTTGATAGCATTGGAGACAAGGTTTTTGATCACCTCGTTGAAGAGGCTGGGGTCCGCGTAAAGTCTGGTCCTTTCCGGCACTTCGCAGAGAAGAGTAACGCCTTTCTTTTTCGCTTCATATTTGAGGTTTTCAACTATGAAACTAGCGGAAAAATGTCCATCGACAAATTCCATTTTAGGTTGTATCTTTCCTGTCTTGAACCTGCTGATATCCAGAAGTTCCTGGATCATGGCAACCAGTCTTTTTCCCTGGCTGGTGACTCGTTCCATCATTTCCCGGTGTTTGGTGTTAAGGGTAGGGTCGGTATCATCCATAATGAGACTCATAAAACCAAGAATTGTGGTAAAAGGGGACTTGAGGTCATGTGCCACCAGGGAAATGAATTTATCTTTTAGTTTGTTTGCTTCTTCCGCTTCTTCCCTGGATTTTTCCGCCTCTTCCTTTGCCAGCCGTAATTCTTGTTCCATCTTATATTTGTCGAGGGCTACCTGAATGGTGGTGTTTAAATCTTTTTCTTCATAGGGTTTGAGGATATACCCAAAGTACCCGGTTTTTCTCGCCCGTTCCATCAATTCTCCATCTGTGAAAGAGGTCAGGTACACCACGGGAATAGGGAAGCGCGAGCATATTTCTCCAGCCGCCTCAATTCCATCCATTTTCCCCCTTAGCATAATGTCCATGAGGATTAAGTCGGGCTTTTCTTGTTCCGCCTTTTTGATGGCATCTTCGCCGGTATCCACAATGACGGGGACGGAATAGCCCAGGCCCTCAAGGGTCGTTTGCAGATCAAGGGCTATCACGTTTTCGTCCTCAACGATCATGATTTTTATGTTACCCTTTCGATTGATCATTGTCGATTGATTATTGTCGATTGCTGATTGTAGGTTCATTTCGCACTCCCATTTCTATTGATGATTGTCGATTGATGAATGATGAATGATGATTAGCGATTGACGATTCCATCCTCAACCCTCAATCAACAATCGTCACTCAACAACCATCAATCACCAGTCCTCAATCCGAACCTGATCTTCCACTCCGTCCCATTCTCTCTCTTCAGTTCGATTTCCCCGCGAATTTGCCTTACCAGGGTATTTACAAGGCTTAGGCCTAATGATTTCACTTCTTGTAAGTTCAGGTCTTTTGGTATTCCGATCCCGTTATCGCACACAACCAACTCGATTGTTTCGAGTTGCGGGTTGCGAGTTGCGGGTTGCGAGCTTCCATCTTCCACTTCTGTCTTCTGCCCTCTGTCTTCTGCCCTCTGTCCTCCGCCTTCCACCTTCCGCATTTCAACACGGAGATTTCCTTTAGTATCATCCGGGAATGCATATTTCAGGGCATTAGTGATCAGTTCGTTCAGGATCAGTCCACACGGAATAGCGGTATCCACAGCAAGGCAAATATTTTCCACATTCAACTTTAAACTGATTTTATTGGTTCTAATCCCAAAGGATTTTAAAATATCATGGACAAGGTTGTTGGTGTAATCGGCAAAATTGATGTTGGCTAAGTCCGTAGCTCGATAAAGCTTCTCATGGACCAGGGCCATGGATTTAATTCTACTTTCACTATCTTTAAACATTTGTAGAAATTTTTTATCCTTGATGTGTCGTGATTGAAGTTTCAGAAGACTGGAAATTATCTGCATGTTATTTTTCACCCGGTGATGGATTTCACTTAGAAGCACCTCTTTTTCCCTCAAGGAGCCGTTCAATTTTTCTCTCTGTCTATCCAGGTCGGCCATAATATTTAAACTGGCGTACTGCGTTTTCTTCAGGTCCGTATAGGCGGTTTTAAGCTCTTCTTCAGCCCGTGTACGTTCGGCTATTTCTTTTTCCAGGTTGTCCCGCGAGGTCGTGGCGCTTTTCAGGTCACCGGCCATTTTGTTCAAGGCAGAAGCCAATTCTCCGATCTCATCCCGTGCGTTTACTTGCACACGCTGGTCCAGGTTCCCCTTGCCCAATATATTGGCGCCTTTGATTAAGTCATTAATGGGTCCGGTAATGGACCTGGAAACATACAGGGCAATCAATAGGACCCCCACAAAAATGACAAGCCCCATCACTTGAAGAATGTGTCCCAATTTGCGTAACGGGGCAAAGGCTTTGTCTTGGCTTATTTCAATGAATAACATCCATTGGGTGGGTTCCCACTTTTCACCGGAAATCCCTTTCCTGGCCCTTGGCGAGTCCACCCTTGTGTTCAAAGGCACTTTAACAGGCGCGTAAGCCATAATGGTTTTTACGCCGGAATGTACGTCTTCCTTGCCACCAGAGAGATTTTCCAGCAACAGATCTTTGTGCAATTCGGTCATTTTATCGTAATTTTCATCGGAAACGGTGACATAGGACCCATTGGACCTGCCCAAAAAAAGGAAAATAATATCGGATATGCCAGTACCTGATCGGGCCGCAATATCCAACGCCCCTCTAACTTTTAAATTTACCTTTAGGATGCCTACAACCTGTTTCCCGTCCCGCACCGGAACCACTACACCTATGGCGATGCCCTGGATGCTTTCGTCATAACCTCTGTCGTCCAGGAAGACCGCCCCCTTTCCGTTATTAAAACTTTCCTCCCACCACATTTCGTCCGCCTGAAAATAGTCGGTGAGGGTCTTGGTCATGGCCACGGACGCGCCTTTGGAGTCAGTGAGAAATATTTCTCCGATTTCCTCGGAATATTTTCCCTGGAAATTTTTAAAAAACCTGGAAAGGTCATTTCCTAGGATCCGGCTGGCTGTTTGCGTGGCCCCCTTGGCGGCGATCCACTCTTCATCAAGCCGGTGGATTTTCTCACTTGTTTCCTCATGGGTTTCGTTCAAATAAGTGGAATTAGCTTCCCGGAGGGTCTCTCGAACTTCAGAGGTGGAGGCCAGGTATTCCACATCGGCCAGCTTTTCTTGAATCATATAATCTATGGATTCAGCCATCTTGTGGGCCAGGAGGGTGTAGTTTTCCATAATAGATTCTTTCAAAATATTTTTGGCGCTTTTAATGGAAACAATGGAGACGACGACAATGGGCACCAAGGAAATGAGCAAAAATATAACGGTATATTTAAAACTTAGTTTTCTGAACATTTGGATTCTTTTTTGAAGTAAAAAATAATCTGCTTTGTACCTATTAGATTCTTACGCAGCATTTCTGAGAATTAATCTCTCACAATTATTTTTGAAACTGGAAACTGGAAACTGAATATAGTGCTATCAAGCTCACTATGGAAAAAAAACAAGTTTCCAGTTTCAAATTTCAAATATCTTTGCTCAGTTTTATGGTTTTATTCGCGTAAATTCGCGACCATTCGCGGTTAAAAAGTTTTTTTTAATTTCAAAGATCTTTTCTTAAAACTCTAATGCAAACCTCATCCAAACCATGTGTTCATTATCACTCCATGAACCATCCTTTTTCGCCACAATGGCGTCTTCAAAATCCTGATACACATAGTCCAGCATGATCCTGAACATGGGATTGTGGTACCAATTAACCCCTGCTTTGTAGACTTCCATCCCGGTGGTTCCACTGAGGTTTGCCTTGGAAAACCAATCCTGGTCCACATCCACCCACTCGTAACCGGCCACCAGTTCCCATGCGCCCGGCGCCCAGGTTTTAGGATTGAAGTTTCGAAGAGGTTTGATTCTACTGAAGTGCCCCCTTTTGGGCCGCTTTTCTTCTCCGGTGAGAAACCAACTGATATGGGCGTACATCCCCTGGATGTGAAAATCATTCTTGATCCCAGTGGAAATCAAAGCTACATCATTGTATTCAGCCCTCATGTATTCGGAGGACACCCGAACCGGGCCAATGCCATAAACAAATTCCGCGCCGAGCCTCAGGAGGTCCATGCCGTCCCCATTGACTTTGGTTGAATCCATGGCCAGGACCGTGGTTCCCGAACCGGAGGTCTTGTAGTCTTGCAACCCCTTGGAGAGGGACCCCCAAGTAAAAGCTCCGGCCAGGTGCAGGTCGCGAAAGGGCTCCCACCACAGCCGCATGGCAATATCCTTGTCACTGTTAGTGTCTTCCGCTTTGTTGTAGCCGTTTCCGTTAAAAACGCCCAGTTGATATCCAAAGGTATCTTGGGAAAACATCCCATGGAGCATGGCCCCGATGTCCCGGTTTGGGGCAATGTTTGCGGCGATAAAGGAACGCTCTTTAAAGTCGATATACCGGGAGGAGGTCCGCCACTCCAGGGCAAAGGGCTCTCTTTGTTGCCCAATGGATAGCTGGAATCTCCTGTCATAATTAATATTTATTAGGAGATCCTTTGGGACGATCTTCCCGGCCCCATAATCCACCTGTACCTTCCAGAAATAATGCTCGTAAAGCTTGCCAACTGCGTAGATCCAGGCCCTCTGAACAAAAAAGGTGGTATCCTGGTTATGGTTCTCTTGAAAGAGTTCCAAATCTGCATGAACCCGGCCCCCGATATGTATTTTCCCGATTCTGTTACCTGTGTCCCAATGGAACCCGTCTTCATAGGTCCCTTTTAGATTGCGCGATTCCGATTTACGAATTTCCCCTGCCTCTTTTCGGGTTAAAAAACCCTTTTTTTGCAGCAAGGTCAAAAGCTCTCCAGGCTCGCCAAAAGACACTTTTGGTAGCATTAGGAGTGCTGAAAGAGCAAAAAATAAAATCAGACAAAGCCTGACAAAAGATATTTTAAATTGATGATTGATGATTGATGATTGGTGGTAGGATTTTTTATAATTTTTTATTATTATAAGAGATAAATTCTCGTAGTTGGCGCGTAAGCACCTGCACGCAACATACCTGTGTTGATTTAAAATAAACATGGTTTCGTCATTGATAAATTGTAAAAATTGATATTTAGTCATCACACCATTTAAAGAGTTTTTGGGTACATTGTATCTCCTTTTAAAAAAGGCCAAACCATTAATCTTCATCATTTGGTATTTTATCCACTTCCTCATATTTTTCCGGCTTTCCCAGTTCTTCCAAAAGCGCGTTGACCTCTCTCTTTAGCTTAACCATATCCAGTTCCCGGCCAACGGTCAGCTTTTGAAATTTTTCCAGTCGCTCCGTCCTTTCTCTTAATTCCTCCTCTGCCATTTTGCGTTGGGTAATGTCTTGCGACATGAGCAAAAAACCAATCAACTCTCCTTCTTTACCCAAAATGCCGGACACCCTGGATTCTATATAATAAGTCCCGTCCTCTTTTTTCTGTTCAACCATATAGCGATATTCCCCTTTTTCTCTCACAATTTTGATAGCCCTTTCAAAGCGGGAAGGTTCCATCTTTTCTTTGGTATGCATCTCGACAACTGTACGACCGATAACTTCCTCCGCCCTGTAACCATATATCTTTTCCGCCATGGAGTTGTAGTATGTGATTCGAAAATCTAGGTCCGTGGCCGCAATAGCCATGTCAACGGAAGAACGCAATATGCTATCTATAAAAGCCGTTTTTTTGCCAAGGGCCTCCTCCGTCTGTTTTCGCGGTGTAATATCTTCCCAAACACAGTGGGTTTGTTTGAACTTTCCGTGCATGTCATAACCGATTCTTCCTGTGTATAAGACACTAATAAGAGAGCTACCTTTCCTTTTTAACTCGAATTCCACGCCATTAATCTCTCCACTCTCCTTAAACTGTGGGAAATTTCCCTTGAAAAATTCCAGATATTGAGGGGCTATTAAATCCCCAAACCACTTTCCAATGATCTCTTCCCTGGAATATCCTAATTTATCGAGAAATGCCCTGTTGACCTCTATAAAGTGTCCGTTTTCGTCCAAGGATTGGTATGGAATGGGAATATTCTCATATAGGAGCCGGAACTTTTCTTCGCTTTCTTTAAGGGATTTATCCGCTTCTTTTCGCCGTCTATCGTTTTGGTAAGCACTCATGATATTGGCGCAGGTGATTAAATAAGGTTTTAAATACTCCAGCATTTCTTCACTGTAGCCTCCTGGCCGATTTGCAACTGCAATGATCCCTATCAGCTCTTCAACTTTATACAAAGGGAGGCCAAGAAAGGAGCTTATAGGAGGGTGGCCTTGCGGAAGCGCGCCACCCTGCCTGGGATCCGTCATTGGATCGTTGGAAATAACAGGTTTCCTGCTTGCCACCACAGAGCCCAAAAGCGTTTTCATGTTTTTAAACTTAAAACCTTCGCAAGGGTTTTTTTCAAAGAATTGAGAAATTTCTTCGTTTGAGATATTTTGTGCGGAGGCATGATTTTTCAGATAAGGGGTTCCATCCGCATTATGCAAAAGCTCCGCAATAAGGCCATATTCGCTTCGGGTCAGGGATAGAAATTTTTTAACCAACCCATCAAAGGGGCGGTTTCGGTTAAGATCCACTATGAATTGAGACTGAGCTTGGCATATCATCTCCAGAATTTGCCCGGAAGCCTTACTTTTTTCTTCTCCTTCGCTCTTTACCGAATCGTATAAATCTTTCATTCTCAGGTGAGACTTCACACGGGCCATAAGTTCGGGGAAATTGCACGGTTTGGGAACATAGTCATCCGCTCCGGCGGAAAGACATTTGACCGTATTTTTCTTATCCCCAACCCCGGTCATCATAATGATGGGGATCGATTTCAACTCTTCATCGGCCTTCAAAATCCGACAAACCTCGAACCCGTCCATAATGGGCAGAATAATGTCCAGGATAATGAGATCCGGCCTTTCCGAGCGTACCTTTTCAAGTCCCGATTCTCCATCCTCGGCACGAAGGGTTTTTAGGCCTTCATCGTTCAGGAAGTGTGCAAGAACATTGGCAATTTCATCATCATCTTCAATCAAAAGAACTTTTTTCATCATTTCATTCCTCTTCATAGGTATACATTAACTTTAATTGGCATTAGTCTATTTATACTCTACCGCAATTGGTTTTCGGTATTTAAAAATTGGCTAAACTAATTGCTAAGCATTAACTGCAACCAAAATTTGATTTAAAAACCAAAAATCAAATTGGTTTTAGTATACAAGCTCTTCGCGGCTAACAATGTTTTTGGTTAGCGGTTCAATTGAAACCTGATTTTCCAATGTGTCCCTTCATCTTTTTTTATTTCCACTTCCCCATGAATCTGTTTTACTAAAGTCTTGACCAAATTCATACCCAGTGATTTCAAAGATGTCAAATCAAGTTCCTGTGGAATTCCAACACCGTTATCGTTGATTATCATTTCGATTATCGATTGTTGATTGATGATTGGTGATTTGAAACCCTCATTCCTCCATTGCCCCTCGTCCGTTGTTCGTCCTCCGTCTTCTGTCCTTTGTTCTTTGGTTTCCAGCTCTTCAATTTTTAGTATGGTAATTTCTATTCCAGCTTTTTTACCATTATTTTTTTTATTTAGAAAGTCCGAGGGGAAGGCGTGTTTTATGGAGTTGGTTGCCAATTCGTTAATGATTAGCCCACATGGAATAGCGATATCAATAGGCAGGAAAATATCCTTTATATCCACCTTTAAGGAAATTGGAGTACCGGGTCTTCTAAAAGATTTTAAAATATCCCCGGCAAGATTTTTCACGTAATCACCAAAATCGATTTCCGACATGTTCTCTGTCCTGTAAAGTTTATCGTGAACCAGGGCCATGGATTTAATGCGGCTTTCACTATCCTTAAATATTTCAAGAAACTTTTCATCTGTTATGTACCGTGATTGAAGTTTTAAGAGACTTGAAATTATTTGCATGTTGTTCTTCACCCGGTGGTGGATTTCGCGCAGAAGCACTTCTTTTTCTTTTAAAGAGGCGTTCAATTTTCTTCTTTCTCTATCCAGATCGCCCATAACATTTAAGCTGGCGTATTGGGTTTTTTCCAGCTTTTTATATGCCTCTTGAAGCGTTTTCTCGGAAGCTTTACGCTCCGTTATTTCGCGCACAAAGACATAGAGGTATTCCTTTCCCTGGTCTTCAACATAATTCTGCATAATCTCCACTGAGATTATTTTGCCGTCTTTGGTCTTGCCCCTTGTCTCAAAAGAAAAAGAACGCCGCGCTTTAATTTCTTCCCAATTTTTCTCCCATCTATCCGGGGGAAAATCCGGGCTAAGGTCGTGGACGGTCATGGTGAGTAACTCCTCTTGCGTATAACCATGCATTTTGCAGGCTGCTTCATTAACGTGTAAAAAGCGAGCATCAGTTCCAACAATAAACAAGGCATCGGAAGTGTGGTCAACAACGAACTGGGTTCGCTTTAAAGTATTTTCCGCCTGCTTACGTTTGGTGATGTCCCTGGCAACGGCAAACAAATAAGGTTTGCTGTTTAACGTAATTCCTACAACGCTAAACTCTGAAGAGAAAGTAGATCCGTCTTTTCTTTTATTGATGCTTTCAAAGCAAGGTATGTTTTCTTTTTGTACAAGGTTAAATAGCTCCTGATATTTTTCTTTATCGTAAACCATATCCACATCCGGGACCCTCAATTTTAAAAGCTCTTCTCGCGAATAACCCATCTTTTCACAGGCCACATCATTCACAAATACAAACTTTGCGTGTTGGTCCACTAAATAGTGCGGATCATTTGAGTTATTACACATAAATTTGAATTTTTTCAGATCCTCCGCAGCTCGCTCCGCGCTTAGCCTGGCCTCCTCCGCGTCCTCCATCATATTGAGGGTGGCGGCTTGGGACAGGCGCAACTTATTGACGTTACGGTTGAGTTTCTCGTGTGTCTCCTTGATGGAGAGCTTTTCCTGTTGAAGCTGTTCATTAGATATTGCCAGTTCGGACGGTCGTTCCTTGACTCGCATTTCCAACTC
>JAJDAS010000377.1 GCA_029261755.1 Nitrospinia bacterium | reverse complement strand
GTATGGGTTCCCAGGGAGACCCTGGGAACCAGAGGAAAGGCTACTATGACTCTCACACTTTTAACTGCCATTTTTATATGTTCTCTGTTTTCTATAGGTTACGTATATTTTTTGTATCCCTTATGTGTTGCTTTATTAGGTAAGGCATTGTTGAAAACGGTGGAAAAAGGAGAGATCACTCCCAAAGTAACCGTATTGATTGCCGCTTACAATGAGGAGAAACATATCCGCGAAACGGTTGAAAATAAATTGGGGCTAAACTACCCCCCGGAATTGCTGGAGGTGATTGTTATCTCAGACGAGTCCACGGACGATACGGATAAAATTGTCAGCTCCTTTACCGATCCTAGGGTAAAACTGCTCCGACAGGAACCCAGGGCAGGTAAAACTTCAGCCTTGAACATGGCCGTCCCACACGCAAAGGGAGAGATTCTTCTTTTCTCCGATGCCAACTCTATCTATTCTCCAACCGCCTTAACAAGTCTCTTGAGGAATTTTAAAGATCCGAAAGTTGGATATGTAACGGGCAAAATGGTTTATGTCAACCCGGACGGCAGCATGATGGGTGACGGCTGTTCCGCATATATGAAGTATGAAAATTACCTAAGAAAAGTTGAGACGAATATCGGCTCTGTGGTGGGTGTGGATGGAGGGGTGGATGCCATGCGCAAAAAAATATATCAAACAATGCGAGCCGATCAGTTGCCGGATTTTATACAGCCTTTGAAAGTAGTGGAGCAGGGATATCGTGTTGTGTATGAGCCGGAAGCCGTTTTGGAAGAACCGGCGTTGGCACATTCTCAGGATGAATATAAAATGAGGGTGAGGGTGTCCCTGCGAGCCTTATGGGCGCTGAAGGATATGAAGAATCTCTTTAATCCCTTACAATATGGATTTTTCGCTTGGCAGCTTTTTTCACATAAACTTTTAAGGTATTCGGTGGTACTCTTTATGGTCGCGCTTTATTGTTCCAATCTGTTTTTAATCTATTTAGGTGGAAATGAAATTTGGAAACTTTTTTTTATCGGGCAAACCCTTTTTTATTTATTTGCTTTCTTGGGGTATCTTGGTGAAAAAAATGGTTTTAACATCAAACTGTTTTACATCCCCTACTATTTTTCTTTGATTAATATTGCCGCAGGACATGCCATCATAAAGTTCCTGAAAGGTGAAAAGCAGATTATCTGGAACCCCAGGACAGGCTAGATCAGGTAGTTCAATAATGACTACTCAGGTTCATCATTCCATGTTAACAGTGAAAATGCCAAATTTGGCAATGGTAAAATGAAAATTCTTAAAAACTTAAAACCCGTGACAACCAAACCACTATTGTTCACTAATAACCAATAATAAAATCTTTTTAAAAATTAGTGAGGATTAGTGGGAATTAGTGGTTAAAAAGTTTTTTCTTTTTTTGTTTCTTTGTGGTTAATAATTACTATGGCAAAAAAAATTGTTCACAGGATCGCTGCTATTGCTTTAGGATTCATAGTTCTAATCGTAATGTTAGAGGTGACCCTTTGGTTTTTACCGGTAACAAGTAGCATGAATACATTGAATGTAAATGATGCTAATCCAATCGTCCGGTTTTCTCCAAATCGCGAATACACTTTTTCCAAGGATTGGAACTTCTCCATCGTCAATTACGGCCACATTAATAATTACGGTTTTATTAATGACCATGATTATCTGCGTGATGACTCAAAAAAGATGCTGGCGGTCATAGGTGATAGTTATATCGAGGCCCTTATGGTTCCTTTTAAAAAGACCCTTCAGGGCCGACTCCAGGAATTGGTCGCAAATGATTCTCAAGTCATTAGCCTTGGAGTATCAGGCGCTCAGCTATGCCAATATCTACACTTTGCCGAATTTGCGAAAAATGAATTCAAGCCGGAATCTATGATTTTTCTTATTGTGGGAAACGACTTCAATCAAAGCCTGCATAAATACAATATGGGAATATCTATGCATCAGTTTGTTGAAGCGGAGGGGGATGAATTTAAGATCAAAAGAAATGATTACTTTTCATCCTTAACGACTCGCCTGGCGCGTCCATTGGCGTTAGCCAGATACCTGGCGCATAACTTCAAGATTGAAGCTCTTATAACAAGGATGAAGGCGGCTAAGCATTTAAAAAAGCAATATGTGGGCAATACCAAAGCGGCAGTGAGCTCGCAGGAACGGACTGACTCCAAGCGAGTAGTGCAAGAGTTTTTTAGACTGTTGCCTAAATATTCAGGTCTCAATCCATCCCGGATTCTTTTTATCGTGGACGGAATGAGGCCGCACCTCTATTCAGAGGAAGATTTTAAAGTTGCATATGGAAGTTATTTCGATATCATGCGCAACTATTTTATGTCATCGGCACAAGAACAGGACTACGAAATCATAGATATGCAGCCTCTTTTTATGGAGCATCATAAGAAAACCGGTGAACGGTTTGAGTATCCCACCGATGGTCACTGGAACGAAATCGCACATGGACTTGCCGCCAGGTATGTTCGCAGTTCCAATGTTTTTAATCAATTTCTCAATCTTCCCACCGAATCTAATTGAGAAATAAAGAGTTTCCGGAAGTGCCCTTGGGGTGCGCTTCTGTTTGTTGAATTTTCGAAATCTAAATTGATCGATAAAACCCTTATTAGCCACAGATTTTCACAGAAATTCACAGAAAAATCGCTTGAAAATCCTGTGTGGTTCTGTACTGCAAACCTATGAAACCTTGTTTCTTTAGCACATTTTTGCTCGTAACCTTTTTAAATAAAAGACTTTTTTGCCACTAAGACAAGAAGGTCGCTAAGGGAAAATCCTTTTTTACTTCTTCGTGTTTCTTCGCGAACTTCGCGGCTAATAATCTTTTTGGTTGCGGCTACGCTGCGCTGTGAACTCTGTGGTAAATAAGGTTTTAGCTTTTTTTTGTGTCTTTGTATCTTCGTGGTGAGAATTAAAAATAACTAAAGAGTACCCTGTGCCAATCCCTCCCAAGTTCTCTCCATTATCCACAATGGATCCCGTAGTAAACTTGCAACCTTCTCTTCATACCTCCTGTTTTTGACCCTGATGCCAATTTTTAAAAAAAAATCACTGAAAACGAATTTATATTTAAATTGCTAAGAGGCAACGCAGATTGCCGTAATCAGCGATAAAATAAGATTTTTTTGGATTTACCTATAACCATGGGTTTAGTTTTTCGCCCAAAAAACAGCAAAATATTAAACCCATGGTTATATGGAAAGTAAATTTATTTTATGGCATAGTAGTTTTTATTATTTTGCCTCACGCTCGAAGAACGTTTGCTGGTCCGTTTTTTTGAAATCTAAAAAAACATTTTAGCCGCGAATTTGGGCGAATTAACGCGAATAAAAACCATAGAAGCAATAGATACAAGGCACTTCCAAAATAGATTATTTTTTTTTGGTTTTTCTTTATTCGCGCAAATTCGCGTTCATTCGCGGTTAAAAATCTTTTATCTTTTTCTTGGTTTTTATTTTAATTGTGAGACTTCATGGGGGCAGGCCTGCAATTGTGTAATTTCTATTTTACTTGTTAGTCAGAGCCCACCTCGCTTTCCTTAAGAAAACTTTGTAGCTCCGCTTCGGGGTACCACCGGCCGGCGGCCATCACCCCCTGCTTATCCTGGATATAGGCCACATCTTCCAGGGGGTTTTTGTTGACCAAGATCAAGTCCGCCCGTTTGCCTACGGCGATGGTCCCCCATTCACCCAGATCATTCATGGCGCCAGCGGCGTTTTTCGTGCCTGCGGCAATCGCTTCATAAGGGGTGTACCCACCCGTTTCAGTCAATAACCTAAGTTCATCATGGACAGTAAACCCATGCACAACGCCCTCGACACCGGCATCCGTGCCCAGGGTAATATTCACTCCTGCTTTTCTTACTACCGGCAATATCTTTTCATATAAAGGGTACCATCGCTCCATGTTGTTTGGAAATCGTTCTTTAAATATCCTCAGGTGTCTGTCTGTGCCGTCTTTAATGGCCGCAAATTGGTCTCGCCGTAAAAATTTTTCAATGATGGGCTCGTGCAAAAATTCAGTAGGGTTGGCGATTTTTCTCAAGGCAATTTCATCTATTATCATAGTTACACACAGCGTGGTGTTAGAATCGTTCAGTTTTTTGACCACCGCGTCGATTCGCCCCTCATCAATCTCTAAGTCAAAGGGAAGGGCATAAGAT